>NZ_JARAWX010000050.1:0-27617 GCF_033793585.1 Streptomyces sp. MI02-7b
GGCCGGGCCCCCGCGGCCTGCGGGCGGCTGAGGCCCTGCCGGCGGCCGGCGCCGCCGACGCGCTGCGCACGTACGAGGACGTCGCCGCCGCGCGCGCCGGCCGCCTCGGCCCGGACCACCCCGACACGCTGGCCGCGCTCCAGGAGGCGGCGTACACCCTCGGCCGGCTGGGCCGCCACACCGAGGCGCACGCGGCGTACGCCACCGTGCTGGCCGCCCGCGAACGCCGGCAGGGCGCCGACCACCCCGACACGCTGCACTGCCGGCACAACCTCGCCGTGACACTGGGGCGCCTGGGCCGCATCGCCGACGCCCACACGCTCGCGGCCGAGGTGGCCGCCTCCCGCGCCCGGGTCCTCGGCCCGGACCACCCCGACACGCTCACCACCTGCGGGGAGACGGCGCGCCTGCTCGACCTGCTGGGCCGCTGGTCCGAGGCCCGCCTGGAGTACGACCGGATCGCCGCCACGCGGGCCCGCGCGCTCGGCCCCGAGCATCCGCAGACCCTGGCCGCACGACACGAACTGGGCGCCTGCCTCGGCCGCATGGGCATGTACGCCGAGGCGTGCGCGCTCTACGCCGACCTGGCCGAGGTCCGCGCCCGGGTCAGTGGCCCCGATCACCCCGAGACGCTCCGCGCCCGGCACGGCCTCGGCGTCACCCTGGGTCGCCTCGGGCGCTGGCCGGACGCACTGGCCGAGGCCCGCGCGGTCGCGGAGGTCCGCGGACGCACGCTGGGCGCCGACCACCGGGACACCCTCGTCAGCCGCCGCGAGGCCGCCGTCGCGCTGGGCTGGCTCGGGCAGTGGGACGAGGCCCTGACCCTGCACGGCGAGGTGGCGACGGCGCGCGAACGCGTCCTGGGCGCGGACCATCCCGACACGCAGGCCAGCCGCGCCGACGAGGCCCAGTGCCGGGAGCGCCTCGGGCGCCCGGCGGGTGCGGCGGCCGCCGCGGCGGCCGGTCAGCCCGGCTGACGTACCGTCAGGATGCCGGTTCCGCAGGCAGGTCCGCGGCCGCGGCCGTCGCCCGGGGAGCCCGGTGCCGGGCTCAGACCGTGGACGCCCCGCGTGAACAGCCCGGTACGGTCGCCCGCATGAACGATTCCGCCGGGGAACGGGCCTGCCCGCTGCACGGACCCGGGCTGCCCGCCGAGGCCCTCGTCGGGAGGCGGCTGGAGCGCGTGGTCACCTCCTGGCACCGATCCGAGGCCGCGGCTCCGAGCGGTCCCCTGGACGTGTGGCTGATCGACGCCACCGGGGCGTTCGCGCACCTCGCCACCGGCTCCGACTGGTGCCTGATCGTGGCCGGGGGGCAGCCGCACACGGGCTGGGACATGGGCGCGCACGGCCGGGTCGAGGTCGGGCCGCTCGCGGACGGGACGCCGTTCGGGCCCCATCTCGGGCAGCTCGTGACGGCGGTCGGCGAGGAGTACGACGGCCACACGGGGCGCGTCGCGGCCGAGATCGCGTTCGCCACCGGACGGGTGCGGTGCGCGAGCCGGGCGGGGGAGCTGCGGGTGACCTGATCGGGGGGTCGCCGGGGCGCCCCGCGGGGCGGGGGCGCCTACTGTGGGGGTGGTGGTGGGTGGAGGGAGGCGCGTCCGATGATCCGACCCGTGACCGTGGGCCTGGACAGGTCGCCGGAGAGCCGCGCGGCGATGCGCTGGGCGGCGTGCGAGGCGGTGCGGCGGAACGTGCCGCTGCGTGTGGTGCACGCGGGCGGCCACCCGTACGGGGACGCGATGCTGCGCGAGGCCGCGGACGAGCTCACGTCCAGCCATCCCGGGCTGGCGGTGACCACGGACGTGGCGGACGCCCCGCCGGCCGAGCTGCTGGTCGCGGAGGCCGGGCGGAGCGAGTTGCTGGCGCTGGGTTCGCAGGGACTGAGCGGGCTGTCGGGTTACGTCGTGGGTTCGGTCGGCCAGGCCACGCTGGCCCGGGCGACGCGCCCGGTCGTGGTCGTCCGCGAGGGTGACTGCGCGCCCGAGGTGCGGGACCCCCGGCCGGTCGTGCTCGGTCTGGCGCTGCGGCAGGGGGCCGCGGATGTGACCGCCTTCGCCGTGGAGACCGCGCAGCGCGGTGGCACGCCCCTGCGGGCGGTTCACACCTGGTCGTATCCGCCGACCTACCGGTACGCCCCGGCGGCGATGGACCCCGCCTGCGGCGCGGAGATCGGGGCCGGCGAGAAGCACGCCGTCGCGGCCGCGCTGGACCCCTGGCGGGAGAAGGCGCCCGGTGTGGAGATCACCCAGGAGGTCGTCGCGGGCAATGCCGCGCAAGCGCTCGTGCGTGCCGCGGCCGGCGCGGGTCTGCTGGTCATCGGCCGCCACACCCACCTGCCCGCCTGCCTCGGGCCGACGGCGCACGCCGTGCTGCACCACGCGCCCTGCCCGGTCGCCGTGGTCCCGTACGAGTGACCCCCGCGGCGGCGGGGTAGCGTCCGGCGCGTGGACGATCTTCTGACAACGCACGTGAACGGCATCCGGCTGGCCTACCGCACCTGGGGCGATCCCGGCGCCCCGCCCCTGGTCCTGCTGCACGGGCGCGGTTCGGACGGCGCGGACTGGGCGCCGGTCGTCCCCGCGCTGGCCCGGACGCACCGGGTGCTCGCGCCCGATCTGCGGGGACACGGTGCCAGCGAGCGGCCGGGGGAGTACGCCTTCGAGGCCATGCGCGACGACGTCGTGGGCCTCCTCGACGCGCTCGGTCTGGAGAAGGCGGCGTTGGCCGGGCACTCCATGGGCGGGGTCGTGGCGTACCTGCTGGCCGCCGCCCGTCCGGAGCGGCTGACCGCACTCGTCCTGGAGGAGCCCGTGCCGCCGGACCCCGCGGTGCCGCCGCGGACGGTGCCCACTGGTCCGGAGGGCGGGGAGAGGTTCGACTGGAGGGTCGTCGCGGCCGTCAACCGGTGGATCAACGCCCCCGATCCCGGTTGGTGGGACCTGCTGGGCCGGATCACCTGCCCCACGCTCGTGATCGCCGGAGGTCCGGCCAGTCACGTCTCCCAGGACGGGATCGAGCGGATCGCCGCCCGCATCCCCGGAGCACGACTGGTGGCGACCGGGGCCGGGCACCTGGTCCACGAGGACGACCCGGAGCGCTTCCTCGAGGAGGTCAGCGCGTTCCTGGCTGGTCCTCGCCGCCCGTGACCGGCAGCCCGGCGGCCCGCCAGGCCTGGAAGCCGCCTTCGAGGTCGGTGGCGCGCGGCAGCCCGATGTCGTGCAGGGAGGCGGCGGCGAGGCTGGAGGTGTAGCCCTCCGAGCAGGCGACGATCCAGCGCACCTCGTGCCCGGTCGCCTCGGGGATGCGCGCGTCGCTGAGCGGGTCGAGCCGCCACTCCAGCACATTGCGCTCGATGACCAGCGCGTCGGCGAACTCGCCCTCCCGTGCCCGCTGCGCGGCCGGCCGGATGTCGACGAGCAGCGCCTCGCCCGCGGCGAGTTCGGCCGCCGCCTCGTGGGGGCCGATCCTGCGCAGCCGTTCCCGGGCCCGGGCGAGCATCCGGTCGATGCCGGACGGGACGGGGGCTGCGGCGGGCCCGGTCATCGGACCACCTCCGGGAGGACTGCGGACGGTGACGGTGACAGGGACGGCGGCGGTGGCGGGGGCGAAGCCGGCACGGCCGCCGGTTCCGGAGCGTCGGTCAGCACCGTGCGCGTACGGCGCAGCGAGCCGGTGTCGTCGACCGCGTAGTAGGCCATCGCGGTCAGCGGCGGCGAGTAGGCGTGCACGCTCACCGCCGGCGCGGCGGAGGCGTTGACGACGTCGTGCACGTGCCCGAGGGGGAAGCCGGCGCCGCGCCCCGCCGCGAGCTCGCGTCCGGTGATCCGGCCGCGGCCCTCGCGGTCGTACGTCCAGCGGTGCTCGGTCAGGGCGCCGCTGACCACGGTGAGCGCGCCGAGCGACCCCGCATGGTCGTGGAGTTCGGTGGAGGTGTCGCGGGGCCAGGTGATCAGCCAGACGTCGACGTAGGGATCTTGGTGCAGTCGCGTGTACCAGCGGCCCTCCGCCAGGTGGACGGGCTGGTGGGTGCCGTTCGCGACGGCTTCCGCGTAGCCGCGCACCAGGGCGCGCAACTGGGGGAGGACGAGCGGGGTGGGACCGCCCGCCCTGTCGTGCAGGGCCATGGGAATCGCTCCGGAGCAGTGATCGCTCGACGCCCCGGACACATCGGGGGGCCGTCGCGAGGGTCGGTCGGGACGAGGCGGACGTCAGCCCCGGCGACAGCTCTGGTCGAAGTGATGCGCACGGCGGCCGGGCCACAGCGGCCCCAAGTTCCAGATGTTCGTGCGCATGAGCCCATGAAACCACAGGACGCGTCCCGCGTCGCGCCCCTGATCGCACTCGTCACACGGGCGAAACACGACCGGCGATCGTCCGTGCGCAGTCCATGGACTCCGTGTGTGTCGTGTCCACTTCGAGGTCGTAGATCACTCCGCGGTGCACCAGGGGGGCCTGCGCGGCCGCCATGCCGGGCAGGCGGTCGCCGCGCGCGGTCTCGCGCCCCGCGGCGACCCCGGGGTCGCAACGCACCCCGACCCACAGGACGTCCAGCCCGGCCAGGGCACGCCGCCAGCGGTCCTGCGACGCCGCACCGCCGAGGAACCCCTCGTCCACGATCACCCGGGCCCCCGAACGTGCCATCTCCCCGATGCCGCGGGCCCACGCCTCGTCCAGCGCCCGGAACCCGCTCCGACCGCGACCTCGCCGTCCGCGCCGAAGGCGATGCCGAGTCCGGAGTCCGAGCCGCGCAGCGCGGCCGGCATCGCCTCGATCAGGGTGTCGACGCCGAAGGTGAGCCAGGTGTCCGGGAGCAGCAGCGCCTGGAGGCAGCGCGCGATGCCGGACTTGCCGGAACTGGAGCCGCCGTTCAGAACGATCACGCGGGGAGCCACCGTGTCAGGCCAGGTGCCCGCCGCCACGGCACGCGACTCAATTGCCGCCGGGCACCCGGCGGGAGAACCGGCGCAGCCGTTCCGCCTCCTGCGGCAGCAGGTTGGGGTTGGTGAACCGGGCGGCGACCGCCTCGGCCAGGCGCGGGGCCGGGTCCACGGCGCAGTCGTTGAGGAATCCGCGCAGCAGGACCCGGACTCCGGCGCGCTGCATCCTGCCGAGCACCACCCCGCGCAGTATGGCCACGGTCAGCGCGGCGTCCGCGGCCGGATCGCCGGCCGCGGCGGTGCGCCAGTCGATGAGCACCGGTCCGCCGGGGGTGAGGACCACGTTCTCGGGGTGCAGGTCCAGGTGAAGGACGCGGTCGGCGCCCTCGCGGCCGGTGGGGAAGCGCCGCGGCAGCCAGCCGGGGGCCGGGACGCGGTGCAGCGCGGACTGCAGGCGGCCCAGCGTGCGCCCGTGCGCATGGGCGAGCCAGGGGCGGCGCCCGAGGTCCTGAGCCATGGTGGGGCCGGTGAGCCTGTCCATGACGATGTCGGTGTCGGTCACGTCGTGGACGCGCGGCACCGGGCAGCCCCGTGCGGCGAGGTACGCCATGAGGCGGGCCTCCTCGCGCACCGGGCCGCCGTCCCGGTAGCGGCGCAGCACACGGGAGCCGTCCAGGGCGAAGACGTCGGCGTCCCGGCCGCGGCCGATCAGTTCCACAGCGCGGCGGCGAGCCCGGCGGCCGTGGCGACCTTCCCGAAGCGCGGGAGGTCCTGCGCGACGGCGGCGCTGTGCTCCTCGGCTGTCAGGGCGGCCATCGCGTCCTCGGCGAAGTGGAGTTCGTAGTCGTGGTCGGCGGCGGCCCGCGCGGTGGACTCCACGCCCATGTTGGTGGCGACGCCGCACAGCACCAGGGTGTCGATGCCCTGCCCGCGCAGCAGTTCGTCCAGGCCGGTGCGGTGGAACGCGCCGACCGTGCGCTTGACGACCACGGTGTCGCCGTCCTCGGCCAGGCCTTCCACCAGGTCGCTGCCGGGCGGCTGCTCGTCGACCCCGGGGCGTTCGACCCGCACGAGGAAGACCGGCGCCCCCGCCTTGCGGAACGCCGCGGCGAGCGCCGAGGACGCGGCGACGACCTCCTGCCCGGAGTGCGGGGCCAACGGCAGGCCCACGATGCGGTCCATCAGGTCGATCACGACAAGTGCCGTGCGCTGCGGGTCGAGACGCGTCATGGGCACACCCTAGGCACCCGCGCCGTGACGCGCCCCGGTGAAGCGGAAATCGGCGGCCGGAGGCGCGTATTCCGTGGTGGCGGGCACAAGGCCGCTCCTCGCGGACCGGGACGACGGCCGCGCCCAGAGTGCCGCGTCGAGCTTCTCCCGACGGTACGCCGACGGACCGTACGCCCATCTGCGCGGGCGGGACATCGCGCGCGCCGACGCCCGCCCGGGGCGCGGACGGGGGCGCACCCGGCGGAGGACCGGTCCGGTCCGGCCACCCCGGAGGGTGACGCGGGCATGAACCCGTACCGGGGCCGGGCAGGTTCTCCCATGACCTGTCCGGGCCACGGCACCCTCGCTAGGCTGGCCCGGACGACGCAGTCGGGAGGAGCACGGACGTGGCCGAGAGCACGATCGGATCGCCGCTGGCGGGCGGAACGAAGCCGCAGCTGGATCTGGCGAACGCCGAGTGGCAGTCGAGCAGCCAGGGGACGGGCGATGTCCAGATCGCCTTCGTCGAGGGCTACATCGCGATGAGGGACGGCCGCAACCCCGAGGGGCCCTCCCTGGTCTTCACGCCCGCCGAGTGGCGCGCCTTCGTCCTCGGCGCCCGCGACGGCGAGTTCGACCTGACGTAGCGGGCCGCCCCCCGCGTCATCCGGGCGGGTGCGGCGCGCGCCTCGCGGTCGCCCGCCCCAGGGCCATCCGGGTCCCCGAGAGCGGACGCCCCCGGGCCGGCAGGCCGCCGGCCCGGGCGGCCCCCGCAGGGTCGTCCCCGCCGGTCGTCCCGGCCCGGTCGTCAGGGCCTCGATCATTCTTGACGGGTCGTCATGTCATCGATACGCTCACAACGTGGCGTTCCCTCTGAACTGCTGGCGCGCGACGCGCTGTTGAGCGCGACACGGAGTGTCCTGCCCGTGCGCCCGCTCCGGCGGAATGTTCCGGCCGCTCTTCCGCACGATGCCGAACGAAGTCGATCACGGCGCGGACGATTGCGAACAGGGGACACCAGTTCACATTTATCCACTCACCCAGCGTCCCCGTGGGCGTACGCTGAGACGTCACCGGACAGGCGTCCGGATGTCTGCGGCGCGCTCCGGCGCGCGCCGGGTCAGGGCCATCAGGGCCAGGGGGTGCACACATGACACAGCGCACGCCGAAGTCCCGGCGGCCACTGCTGGAACGCGAAGCGGAACTGGTGGCCGTCGACGAGGCGTTGGCCGAACTCACCGGCATCAGGTCCGACGGCGCCCAGCAGCACGCCGGTCCGCGCCGCGGCGGTCTGCTCGCCGTCGCCGCCCCGGCCGGACTGGGCAAGACGACCCTGCTCACCGAGACCCGCCGCCGGGCCTCCGCGCTCGGCTGCACCGTGCTCTTCGCGCGCGGCGGCGACCAGGAGCAGGGCGTCGCCTTCCACGTCGCCCGCCAGTTGCTGCAGCCCCAGCTCGCCGGCGCCGGCGAGGCGGAACTCCGCAACACGCTGGGCAGTTGGTACGGCATCGTCGGTCCCGCGCTCGGCCTGTGCAGCGCCGAGGGCGGCGCGCCCCCTGACCCCCAGGGCATCGGCGACGGGCTCGACTGGGTCCTCACCCACATCGCCGTCCGGCGCGCCCCCGTGGTGCTCGTCCTCGACGACGCCCACTGGGCCGACCCCGAGTCCCTGCGCTGGCTCTCCTCCTTCGCGCCCCGCGCAGAGGAGCTGCCCATGCTCGTCGTCGTCGCCTACCGCCCCGACGAACTCCCCGCCACCGCCGAGGCGTTCCGGGGCCTGCCCGACCGCTCCGGGAGCCGCCCGCTCGGCCTGGAGCCGCTGAGCGCCGCGGCCATCGGGCAGTTGGTCCGCGCCACGGTCGGCGACCACGCGGACGACGCCTTCTGCCGCGAGTGCTGGGCCGTCACCGCCGGCAACCCCTTCGAGGCCGTGGAACTCACCGCCAAGGTCGTCGACCGGCGGCTGAACCCCGAGGAGTCCAGCGCCCACCTGCTGCGCGACCTGGCGGCCGCCGCCAAGGGCAGCGGGCTCATCGCCCGGCTGGAACGCCTCGGTGCCTCCACCGTACGCATGGCCTGGGCCGCCGCCGTCCTGGGCACCTCCATCTCCCCGGCGATCGCCGCCAGCGTGGCGGGCCTGGGCGGCGAGGAGGCCGCCGACGCGGCGGACCGGCTGCGCAAGGCCCGCATCCTCACCGGCAGCGACATCCTGGAGTTCGTCCACCCGCTGATCGCCACCGCGGTCTACCGGGCGATCCCCGACGCGATCCGCGTCGCCCTGCACGGCCAGGCCGCCTGGTCGGTCGTCGACGCGGGCCTCGGGCCCTCCGTCGCGGCCCGGCACCTGCTGGAGACCCACCCGGAGGGCGACCCCTGGGTCGTCGCGCAGCTCCGCCAGGCCGCCCGCGACACCACCCGCGCCGGTGCCCCGGACGCGGCCCGCCGCTACCTGGCCCGCGCCCTGCGCGAACCCCCCGCCTACGACGACCGGGCCGCGGTCCTCTTCGAACTCGGCTGCTCCTCGCTGCTGAGCGAGCCGGCCACCACCGTCAACCACCTCCGCGCGGCGCTGGAGGAGCCCATCGCCGACGCCGGGCTGCGCGACGCGATCATCTACCGGCTCTCCCAGGCCCTCGCCCACTCCGACCGGCTGGGCGAGGCCGCCGACACCGTGGGCCAGGCCGCCCGCACCGCGAGCAGCGCCCGTACCCGCCTGCGCATGCAGGAAGAGCAGTTCATGTGGGACGCCTTCCGCAGCGACGAGCAGGACTCGCCGGCCCGTTCCCGCCGGCTGGCCCGCCTCGCCGACCGGCTCACCGGCCGCGACCTCACCGAGCGGTACATCATCGGCCTGCGCGCCTGGGACGCCACCCTGCGCGGGGAGCCCGCGGAGACCGCCCTGGCCCACTCCGACCGCGCCCTGACCGGCAGCCTGCCGTGGGCCAACGAGGACTTCGGATTCGAGGTCCCGGTCCTCGTCGCCATGACCTACATGTACGCCGACCGGCCGGGCCGCGCGGAGGAGCTGTTCGCCGTCGGCATCGGCGACTACGAGCGCCAAGGCTGGCGCGGCGCCCACCTCGCCTTCGGCTACTCCCTGCTCGGCTACGTCCGCTACCGCCGCGGCCGCCTCGCCGAGGCCGAGGACTTCGCCCGCGACGGCCTGCGCCTGGCGGACCGCGTCGGCCGGGGCACCCCGGTGCTCTGGTACAGCGTCGCCATCCTCGTCACGATCCTGGTGGCCCGGGGCCGGGTGACGGAGGCCACCGCCCTCGCGGAGGAGTACGAGTTCGGGGAGCCCTTCCCCGCGGCCGTCACCTTCCCCGACGCCCAGACCGTCTACGGCGAGCTGCTGCTCGCCCGCGGCCTGGTCAGGGACGCCATCACCCAGCTGAGCACCGTCGGCCGGCGCCTCGACCCGCGCGGCATGCGCAACCCCGCGTGGAGCCCGTGGCAACTCCACCTCGCGCTCGCCGAGGCCCAGGACACTCCCGACCGGGCCCGCGCCACCGCCGCGGAAGCCGTCGAACGCGCCCGCCAGTACGGCACCCCCTCTGCCATCGGCCAGGCACTGCGGGTCGCCGCCGAGGTCGCCCCCGAGCCCGAACGGCTCAAGCTGCTCCAAGAGGCCGTCAGCCATCTGGAGCGTTCGCCCGCCGGCTACGAACTGGCCAGGGCGCTGGTCGACCACGGCGCCGCCCTGCGCCGCGAGGCCCACCTCCAGGAAGCCGCCGAGCAGCTCTACCGCGGGCTGGAGACCGCCGTCCACTGCGGCGCCGACGCCCTCGCCGAGCGCGCCCGTGACGAACTGGCAGCCGCCGGACTGCGACCGCGACGACTGCGCGCCACCGAGACCGACGCGCTCTCCGCGCAGGAACGGGCGGCCGCCGCGTACGCCGCCCAGGGCATGGACGAGGCCGCCGTCGCGGCCGCGCTCGGCGTCGACGGCGACACCGTCACCCGCCTGCTCTCCGCGGTCTACCGCAAGATCGGCACCGACCGGGCGGGGCTGCCACGAGCCCTGTCGGTCTAGGACTGCGGCCCCGGGCACGCACGCCGCCCGGGGACCGTACGATGGGCGCATGTCGTTCCTCCGCCGCCGCAGTGCCGCAACGCCCACAGGGCCGGAATTCGACGTCCTGGCCATGGACCCGGGCGACTGGCCGGGCGAACTGGGCGCCGGGCTGCTGCCCGGGGAGGACGGCAGCTGCCAGGGCATCTTCCTGCGCTACGACCTGTTCGGCGGCCGCGGCCCCGCCATGCTGATCGGCAACCTCCCCGAGGGCTCACCGGCCCGCGACCTCGAAGAGGGCCAGCCCCCGTTCGAGGTCGCCCAGCTGCTCGCCGCACTCGGCAACGAGGAGCCGGTCGAGGTCGTCGGCACCGAGGACACCCCGGTCATGCACGGCGACAACCTGCTGATCGTCCGGAGGATCAAGCTCTCCGAGGGGCGCGTGTCCTGCACCCAGTTCGACCGCAGCGACGGTGTGCTGGTCACCATCGCCACCTGGGACCGGCCGATCACCGACGACCTCTACCAGTTGCTCAAGCCCCTGCCCGCGGAAATGTTCCAGCAGGGCTGAACCCGGCCTCCGAGGGCAGCACGGTCACGTCCTCGGCCTTCACATAGGCCACCCGGTGGCCGAACTGGATCTCGTAGTAGACCTGTCGGCCGCGCACCACCACGTGCTGCGCGGCGTCGAAGGTGACCGCACGGAAGTACTCGCCGTGCGTCGCCTCCCCGACCACGTACCGCTGCCCCGCGAGCAGCTTGTACGGCAGCGGTGCGTCCGGCTGCACCGGCACCCCGGCCGGATACGCGGCCGCCTCCGGGAAGGCCCGTCCGTACACCGGGACGTCGGTGCGCCCGTCCTTCGGGGTGACCACCCAGCCGTGCCCGTACAGGGCGGTCGGCTCGGTGGGCGGGTTGCGGAACCACGCCTCCTGGCCGAGGTACCAGATCGCCGTCCAGTCGCCGCGGCGCTCCGCGACGGCGTACTGCTGACCCGTGGACGCCCGGGCGCCGGTGTCGTTGACCCCGGTCGTCGAGTCGCCGGCCGGATGCAGGCCGATGTCCCTCACCAGAGGAGCGTCCTCGCGCGGCTCGGAGTACAGCCGCACGGCCTCGGAGCCGCGGACGGGGCAGGTGTCGCCCGCGGTCGTGCAGCCGGTGTACGCGGGGCGGTTGGCGTCGTAGTCCGGGGCGATGGTCACCAGGCCGCCCGCCGGGCCGGAGGTGGCGTGGAAGGGCGCGCCCATCAGCCGGAACCAGTGCGCCCAGTCCCAGTAGGGGCCGGGGTCGGTGTGCATACCGGCGATGTAGGCGGACGTGGTCCCCGGGACGTTGTCGTGACCGAGGATGTGCTGCCGGTCGAGCGGGATGCCGTACCGCTGCGCGAGATGGCGCACGAGGCGCGCCGACGCCCGGTACATCGCCTCGGTGTACCAGGTGCCCGGGTCGGTCAGGAAGCCCTCGTGCTCGACGCCGATCGACTTGGCGTTGACGTACCAGTTGCCGGCGTGCCACCCGACGTCCTTGGTCCTCACATGCTGGTCGATGTGGCCGTCCGCCGAGCGGACGGTGTAGTGCCAGGCCAGGTAGTCGGGCTTCTGCACCAGTTGGAGCGAGGTGTCCCAGGTGGCCTCGGTGTCGTGGACGACGATGTAGTCGATCGACTGGTCGTGGGGGCGGTCGGCGAGGTCGTGATTGCCGTAGTTCTTGTCGCCGTACTCGGTGTACGGCGCGGGCAGCCACTCGCACGCCACCGTCCACGGGCACTCGGTCCCGTCCCGGTCGGTGTCGTGCAGTCCCAGCGTGTGAACCTGGGCGCGGTGCGGGGTCAGCCCCGGATGCGCGGCCAGGGCCACCTGCTGGCCGTCGTCGGTGGTGCGGGCGATGCCGTCCCGGATCACCTGGAAGACGTCGTCGGCGAAGGAGGCCGCGGTCGCGGTGTCGTCGGCGCCCGAGTAGCGGGCGACCGCTCCGTACCACTGAGCGGGGTCCGAACTCAGGGGCGCACCGGAGGACTTCTGTGCCTGGGCGAGGAGCGCCGCACCGCCCTGGACGTTCGCGGAGGCGTGCTGGCGCAGATCGGCGGCGCGCAGGCCGGTGAGCCGGGCCGCGCGGTCGAGCGTGGTCAGTGCGGCGGGCAGCGCGCGCGCCGTCCGGGTGGTCAGGCCGACGTCATCGAGCGGTCGTTGCTCGTTGCCGCGCGGGTCCTCCCCGCCGTCACCCCGCTGGGGGAAGTCGGCGAGTGCCGTGCGGGCGTCGGTCAGATGCATGGGCCCGTAGCCGGCGGTGACGCTGGGCAGCCCGTGGTGGGTGTCCCAGCGCGACTCCAGGTAGGAGACGCCCAGCAGGACGCTCTCCGGTACCCGGTAGCGCGCGGACGCGTCCGTGAAGGCCTGTTGCAGCGGCGCCCGGCGAGCGGGCGCTGTCGCGCCCGCGGCGGGTGCGGGCGAGAGTGCCGACAGCAACGCGCCCACGGCGACACCCGCCGTGGCCGCGGTGACGACCTTCCGGTACCGGCGTCTCGCGGGGTGGGGGGTGACTCCTCGCACTGCAGCCTCCTGTGTGACGCACGGGGCCGATCGGAAACCACAGAGGTATCCCGAGGCCGATCATCCGTCAACTACCCGAGGGAAGTGCGTTTGTGCATATCAGCGCCCGTGTCGCCGTCTTTCCTGACACGGGCGCCGTGGCCTGCGGTGCGTCAGTGGAGTGGACCACTGGTGCCCGTTCGGTCCCGGCTGACGGGCCGTGTGCCCCCTCTCGCGACGGCACGGGGCCACCCGGCGGGGGCGGAACGGCCCAGAACCGCCCCGCAGATCACCTCGTGCCGACGGCGGCCCGTACGGCCCGTCGCGCGAGCCCAGCGTCGTCGTGCAGCCGGCGCAGCAGCAGGCGCTGCTCCTCGCCGGCCTCCGCCGCGCCCGGACCGGCCGGGACGGTGCTGCGCATGGTGCGCTGCATGGCGGTCTCGTACGTACGGATCTCCCGGGTGATGACCAGCATCAGGTTCACCAGAAAGGCGTCACGCGCGATCGGTCCCGCGGCCTGCGCCATCTGGCTGATTTGACGCCGGGTCATCGGGTCGTCGCCCAGTATCATCCACAGCACCGCGAGGTCGTAGCCGGGCAGGTACCAGCCCGCGTGCTCCCAGTCGACCAGCACCGGGCCGGCCGGGGAGAGCAGCACGTTCGACAGCAGCGCGTCGCCGTGGTTGAACTGCCCCTGGACGTGGGCCAGGCCGTGCAGCATCTTCTGCAGGTCGCCCATGTCGCGGTCGGTGAGCAGACCCAGCTCGTGGTAACGGGAGAGCCTCGCCGCGTAGTCCACGGGCGCGTCGAAGACGCCGGCCGGCGGCCGCCACATGTTGAGCCGGGAGATCGCCCCGAGCGCCATCCGCACGTCGGCGCGCGGCGGGGCCTCGGAGGGGTGCCGCTGCAGGGCGGCCACCCGCCCCGGCATGCGCTCCAGCACCAGCGTGCAGCTCTCGGGGTCGGCGGCGATCAGCCGGGGCACCCGGACCGGCGGGCGGTGCCGCACGAACGCCCGGTACGCGGCGATCTCGTGCCGGTACCGCTCCACCCAGCCGGGGGAGTGGTCGAGCAGGCACTTGGCGACGGCCGGCGCCCGCCCGGAGGTGCCCACGAGCAGCACCGAGCGGCTGCTGCGGCGCAGCATCTGGACGGGAGTGAATTCAGGGGCGATGCGCTGCACAGAGGCGATGGCCGAGCGCAGCTGCGCGCCCTGTGGGCCGGTCAAGTCGAGCCTCCCGCTGAGCGGATGGGAGACACCGCCCGGGGCGCCCCGTCGAGGGGCGGGAAGCACGGGTCGCGGACGTACGGCGGTCCCTGTCCCGGCGAACCCCGGGATCTGAGCCGGCCGGGGCGGTGCGGACACGGAGGACGATGCTGAATACATGAGGGGGAGACAGATCCCTTCGTGTGCCAACGAGCTCTTGACGAGGTGGCGGGCCGGCGCGTGGAGCGGAGCCGGATCCGAACCGGGGCCGGTCCCGCATCCTGGGGAATGCGGGTCCGGGCCGGCGGTCCGTTCCTTCCACGCGCCGTGTGCCCCTCGCGGACAAGTACGCAGCGGCATCTCAAGGTGTTCAACGCTGATCGGCGTTTTTCGAAAGATGCTCGTTTGCGACCGTTCGCGAGCCGACTGGTGCCGGGCCGGGTGGCGCGTTCTTACTTGACCACTGATTGCGGGTGGCAGACCATCTGGCGAACCCTGGCGAACCCTGGCGAATGCTCGCGGCCGCTGTGACCGGCCATTAGTGTCAAGAGTGCCGAGGAACCTGGGGGCTTGAATGGACAAGGAAGCCAACACACGGCTCGCGGACCTGTTCGCACTCACCGGATGGTCCAAAGGAGAGCTCGCGCGATTGGTCAACCGGCAGGCGGCGGCCATGGGCCACCCGCAGCTGGCGACCGACACGTCGCGCGTGCGCCGTTGGATCGAGACCGGGGAATCCCCGCGCGAACCCGTCCCGACCGTACTGGCAGCGCTGTTCACCGAGCGCCTCGGCCGTGTCGTAACCATCGAGGATCTCGGGTTCGGCCGGCACCGGCGTACGGAGAAGAAGCAGTCCGTCAGCGCCGACGGACTGCCCTGGCCACCGGAGCGAACAGCCGCGGTCCTCACCGAATTCACGGGAATGGACCTCATGCTCAACCGACGCGGTCTGGTGGGCGCGGGCGCCGCGCTCGCCGCGGGCTCCGCCATCAGCAACGCCATGTACGACTGGCTCCACACCGATCCGGCGCGCACCGCCGGGACGCAGGCCACCGGTGACCCCTTCACCGCCGAAGCAGCCTCCTATGACCGGTACGAGGCGGCCCCCATCGGCTCCCAGGAGATCGAGGCGCTGGAGCGCTCGGTCGAGGTGTTCCGCGCCTGGGACGCGGCCCGCGGCGGCGGGCTGCAGCGCAAGGCGGTCGTGGGCCAGCTCAACGAGGTGGGCGGCATGCTCGCCTACCACCACCCCACGCACCTCACGCGCCGGTTGTGGGGCGTGGCCGCCAACCTGGCGGTACTGGCCGGGTGGATGTCGCACGACGTGGGCCTGGAACCCACCGCCCAGAAGTACTTCGTGATCGCGGCGCACGCCGCCCGCGAGGGAGGCGACCGGCCGCGAGCCGGCGAGGCACTGTCCCGGGCCGCCCGGCAGATGGTGCACCTGGGCCGTCCCGACGACGCGCTGGACCTGATGAAGCTGGCGCAGTCGGGCTCGGGGGAGCAGACCCTGCCCCGTACCCGCGCCATGCTCTGCACCATCGAGGCCTGGGCACAGGCGTCGATGGGCCGGGGCCAGGCGATGCGCCGCACCCTCGGCGAGGCGGAGAACCTCTTCGCCTCCGACCGGGGCGACGTCCCGCCGCCGAGCTGGATGCAGATGTTCGACGAGGCCGACCTGCACGGCATGCAGGCGCTGGCGTTCCGCACCCTCGCCGAGCACGAGCCGCTCGCGGCCCGGCAGGCCCAGATGCACGCCAGCCGGGCACTGGAGCTGCGCGGCAAGGGCCGTGAGCGTTCCAACATCTTCGACTACATCTCGCTCGCCTCGGCCCTGTTCATCGCCGACGACCCGGAACAGGCCGACCGCTACGCACGACTGGCGCTGCTGTCCATCCAGCAGAACTCCTCGGTGCGCACATGGGACCGGCTGCGGGAGATGTACCGGCTCACGGCGCGCTACGCCGACTTCACCAAGATCCAGGACCTTCGCGAGGAGATCGAGAACTCACTGCCCGCCCCGAAGCGCCGGGGCACCGCCATCTGATCCGGCCGTGCCGCCCCGCACCGTCGGACCGGGTGCCCCGCACCGGGACCAGCCGACTCGACGCCGAACGAGCCGGCTCTCCCGAGCGTCTGGAGACTCTTTCGGACCTTCGGACCTTCGGACCGGGCCGCGTGCACAGGAGGCAGCGGCGTGAACGCCCCTGCCGGGCGCCCACGTCGATCATTCGAGTCACTGGGTCAGTGGAACTTGGCGATGAGCACGCAGGCGTCGTCCTCGCGCTCGGGGGCGCCGAGTTCCTCCACCACGATCCGCACACACTCCTGAGGAGTGCGGGCCTGGGCGAACCTCGGGCCGAGCTCCAGCAAGTGACGTACTCCGGCGGAGGCGTCCGCCGCCGACCCGCGACCCGGGCGGCGCGGCGTCAGCCCGTCGGTGTGCAGCACCAGCAGATCGCCGGGCATCACGTCCAGAGCCGCCTGGCCGTACTGGGCGCCGGCGGTGGCGCCGAGGAGCACCCCCTCCGGCGCCTCCAACTGCCGCCCCGTCCCGTCGCGGAAGAGCAACGGGGCGGGGTGGCCGGCCTGCGACCAGACCAGGCGGCGATCGGCGGGGTGGTACCGGCAGCACAGCGCGCTGCCCAGGGCGGGCTGGGCCGAGCTGTCCAGCATCTGGTTGAGCCAGCCCATCAGCGGGCCGGGCTCCAGACCGGCCACGGCCATGCCGCGCAGCGCGCCGAGCAGCATCGCCATGCCGGACGTCGCGGACACCCCGTGCCCGGTGAGGTCGCCGACGGTCAGCAGCGCCGAGCCGTCCGGCAGTTGCAGCGCGTCGTACCAGTCGCCGCCGATGAGGGCGCTGGTCGCGGACGGCAGGTAGTGCGCGGCCAGGTCGACCGCGGGCGGCCCGCCGTCCTGCGGGAACCGCAGGGAGCCGCGCCACGGCGGCAGCACGGCTTCCTGCAGCTCGACCGCAAGCCGGTGCTCGGTCTGCGCGATCTGCCGCTCGCGCTGCAGCGAGTCACGGGTCTCCCGCAGCGTTCGCTGGCTGCGGCGCAGTTCGCTGACGTCGCGGAGCACCGCCCACATCGAGGCGGTGGCGCCGGCGGCGTCGAGCACCGGCTCGCCCACCATGTGCACCGTGCGCACCGCGCCGTCCGGGCGGACGATGCGGAACTCGCAGTCGATCGGCCGGGCGTCCACCAGGCAGCCGGTGACGGCCGTGCTGAGGACCGGCTGGTCCTCGGCGAAGAGGAAGGTGGGCAGCTCGTCCAGGGTCAGCGGTCCGTCGTGCCGTTGGCGCCCGAAGATGCGGTACAGCTCGTCGGACCACTCGACACCGTCCGTGACCAGATCCCACTCCGCGCTGCCGGCGCGCCCCAGGGCCTGCACAGCGGCGCGCCCGGGAGCGGGGACGGAGAGGAAGGTCTCGGGCGGCGGGTAGGTCGCGGTGTCACGGCCGCGCGCCGGATCCGCGTCGGCCGCGGCGTCCGAGCCGGGCAGCCCCTCGCGGAGCTGGCCGAGGTGCTCGCCGAGGTCGTCCAGCTGGTGGACGGCCAGGTCGCACAGCGCGCGCTGCCAGCGCTGCCGCGGGTCCTCCGTGTCGTCGGCCGCGTCGCGGCGCACCGCGTCGACCCTGCCGCGCAACTGACGTGCCTGGGAGATGAGCGCGTCCACAGCACCGGGTTCCGGTTGCGCGGTGGCACGATCCTCATGCAAATGGGGCGGCATGACGCTCTCCGAACATGTCTCCGATGCGGACGCCGGCCGATCTGGGGCCGTACGGATGGGCCAGTCACGACTGTTGCACAAGGCGTGAGGGCCTGTAAGGGTTTCGGCGATACCCGATCCGGTGGTGCTTCCGGCATATGCCGGGAGCCTTGCGGCCCGCGACGTGTTCACCCTCCGCGGAATGGCCCGGTCCGGGTAAGCTTCGGGCGGTCGCCCGCGGGGCCCCCGCGGGCCGTCCTGGCCCTGGTCACCGGGTTTGAACCCGGGACGATCTGCGAAGATACCTCGCAGTCGGCAACGGAAAATCCCGTTGCCAACCTACCCCCCGCACCGGATGCTGACCTCATGTTCGACCCCGACATAGCGCCCAGCGGTACCCTTCTCGGCCTCCTCCAGCGAGGACGCGGAGACGGGACCCTGCATGCCCTCGCGGCGCGGCGAGCCGACGCGCTCGCCGCGCTGGAGCAGTGCGTCCTGCGCGACCCACGCCACGACTGGCGCGTGGAGTCACGCTCCCTTTATTACGCGCGCTTGTACTCCGAGCTCGAGGGCCCGCTCGACGGCATCGAACAGCACCTCTTCTCCCCGGACGACCTCGGCGGCTTCGGCGGTCCCGACGGCACGGCCGGCCCCGACGAGCACCGCTGCGGCCTCGCCCTGTCCGTGCTCGGCCACCTCGCCGGCTACGGCCGTCGTGACGCCGTGCTGCTGCTCCGCCGCTACGCCGCCGAGGGCGGCAACTGGGAATGGGCGCTGGACGAGCTCGCGGTGCGCGACGACGACGAGTCGCTGCG
Organism: Streptomyces sp. MI02-7b; assembly: GCF_033793585.1. NCBI lineage: Bacteria > Bacillati > Actinomycetota > Actinomycetes > Kitasatosporales > Streptomycetaceae > Streptomyces > Streptomyces sp. MI02-7b. The sequence continues at coordinate 18,368 of NZ_JARAWX010000050.1, forward strand.
CGCGCTCGGCCCCGCCGTCCTCGCCCGCTTCCCGCACACCCCCGAGGGGGACGCGCGGCTCGCCGCCGCGCTGCGCGAGGCGTACGAGCCACGGCCCTGGCGGCTGTGGGCCGAGGACCCGGACCCCGCCGTCTCGGACCGCGTGCGCAAAGCCTCGGAGCAGACCGCCTTCGACCGATGGCAGCGCCAGATGCGGCCGGCCGGCCCGACTCCGGGGTGGAGCGTCCGCGCCGTGCTCGACTGGGCCGAGGAGGGCCTGGCCGCCGATCCGCCGCAGCACCGCGACGCGCCCGCCGCCCGCTGCCTGGCCGCCGTCGCCGGACCCGAGGACCGCGACGAGCTCCTCGCCGCCGCCCGCGGCGGTCCGGACGCGGCCCGCGCCGCCGCCCTGCGGCACCTCGCCGACCGCCAGGACCGCGCCGCCCTCGACCTCGTGGAGGCGGCCGCCGCCGGTCCCTCCGATATCGTCGCCCGCGCCGCGCTCGAATCGTTCGCCCGCATGCGCAGCGTTGCCGCGGTGGCCCGTGCCCGCGCCTGGTCCGCCCGTGAGGACGCCCTCGGCGCGGCCGCCGCCCGCATGCTCGCCTGCCGCGGCGGCGCCCAGGACGCCGACCGGGTCCTGGGGGCCCTGCGCCGCCTCGTCCAGCACGAGGGGGCCGACGCCGACGGACTGGCCGAGCTCGTCGAGGGCACCGGCCGCCTCAGGATCGACTGCGCCGCCCCGGTCCTGCGCCACATCTACCGCGAGACCTCCTCGTCCCAGTTGCGCGGCGTCGCCGCGCACGCCCTGGCGTGCACCGACCCGTCCTTCGGGGCCGGCCTCGCCGTCGAGTGCCTGTGGGACTGCGAGGAGACCACCCGCGAGCTCGCCGCCGGGGCGGCCACCACCGCCGACGTCCGCGTGCTCGCCCAGCTCCGCCGGCTCGCCGCCGACCCGGCGGAGGAGGCCGAGGTCCAGACCGCCGTCCGCGGCCGTCTCAGCTCAGGCGAACCCGCCCGCTGACCGCGTCCCGGGGGGGACGGCCCCCCGGTGGTGCACCGGCGTCCGTCCCCCGCCGCCGCGGCAACAGGAGTGCCCCGTACCGGTTTTCGGACACCTTTGCGGGACGCGGGAACTCGGCGGCGACCGGCGGCGTTCTCTTTCCCCGGACGGCACTCGCGGCGCCACTCGACCGTCGCACGACGGCGTCTTCCGGGGCAGTCGATCATTTGGGCCCGGTTCGCGCAGGACCGGCGCTTCGGGCGGAAGGCGCAGTGCGGGGCCAACGCTCACGGCCCGTTCCCCCAGGTGAAAGATCCACGTGGCCGGGAACACGCCCGGAGAGCCGACAACGTCCGTATGCGAGTAGCCATCGTCACCGAGTCCTTCCCTCCCGACGTCAACGGAGTGGCCCACTGCGCCCTGCGTACGGCCGAGCATCTGGTCCGCAAGGGCCATGAACCGCTGGTGATCGCGCCAGCAGGACCGCACGACGTACCACGCGGAGACGACCCCTGCCCGGTCGTCCGCGTGCCGTCGCTGCCGCTGCCCGGCTACCCGCAGGTCCGGGTGGCGCTGCCGAGCCGCAGGACCGCCGCGGCGATCGCCGCGCACCGCGCGGAACTGGTCCACCTGGCCAGCCCGTTCATCCTGGGGGTGCGCGGCATGGCCGCCGCCACCCGGCAGCACATCCCGGCGGTGGCCGTCTACCAGACGGACCTGGCGGGCTACGCCCGTACGTACCTCAGCCTCGGCGAGAACACCGCGTGGCGCCGCATCCGCGCCGTGCACTCCGCCGCGGACCGCACGCTCGCCCCGTCGAGCGCGTCGCTGAACGACCTGGAGGCGCACGGCGTGCCGCGGGTCCACCTGTGGCCGCGCGGCGTGGACTCCTCGCGCTTCGACCCCTCGCACCGCGACGAGGCGCTGCGCCGTGAACTCGCCCCCGACGGCGAGGTGCTGGTCGGCTACATCGGCCGGCTCGCCCAGGAGAAGCACGTGGAGCTGCTGGCCGGTGCCTGCAAGCTGCCCGGCGTGAAGGTGGTCGTCGTCGGTGACGGGCCGAGCGCTCCGAGCCTGCGCGAGGCACTGCCCGGCGCGGTCTTCCTCGGCCGGCGCACCGGGCACGACCTGGCGCGGATCTACGCCTCGCTGGACGTCTTCGCCCACACCGGCCCGTTCGAGACGTTCTGCCAGACGGTGCAGGAGGCCATGGCCAGCGGCCTGCCGGTGGTCGCACCCGCCGTGGGCGGTCCGCTCGACCTGGTGACGCACGGCCGCACCGGCCTGCTGGTGCCCCCCGGCGACATGGACGCGGTCACCGAGGCCGTACGGACGCTCGCCTCCGCGCCCGCGGTGCGCGACCAGTTCGGTGCCGCCGGCCGCGCCGACGTCGCCGCGCGCACCTGGGACGCCGTCGGCGACCTGCTCCTCGGCCACTACGCGCAGGTGCTCAACGAGCGTACGGCGGTGGCCGCGTGAACCGCCCCCTGCGCATCGTCCGGCTCGCCAACTTCGTCACCCCCACCTCCGGCGGCCTGCGCACCGCGCTGCGCCACCTCGGCGAGGGCTACGTCGCGGCCGGCCACGAATCCGTCCTGATCGTCCCCGGGGCCGGCGCCTCCGACGAGATGACCTCCCAGGGCCGCGTCATCACCCTGCCCGGCCCGCTGGTCGCCGGCACCGGCGGCTACCGCGTGCTGACCGGACGCCGGCGGCTGGAGCGGCTCCTGGACTCGCTGCGCCCGGACCGCCTGGAGGTCTCCGACCGCACGACGCTGCGCTGGACCGGCGAGTGGGCCCGCCGCCGGCGGGTGCGCGCCGTCATGGTGAGCCACGAGAGCGTCGACGGTGTTCTGCGCACCTGGGGCATGCCCAGCGCCATGGCACAGAACGCCGCCGACCGCATCAACCGGCGCAGCGCGCACCACTACTCGCGCATCGTGTGCACGACGGGCTGGGCCGCCGCCGAGTTCGAGCGGATCGGCGCCCGCAACGTGGTGCGCGCACCGCTCGGCGTCGACCTGGAGAACTGCCACCCCTCGCACCACGACCCGGAGTTGCGGGCCCGGTACGCGGGCGGCGCGGAGATCCTGATGGTGATGTGCTCGCGGCTGTCGCCGGAGAAGCGTCCCGGCCGCGCTCTGGAGGCACTGGCGTACCTGCGCAGCCAGGGTGTGGACGCGGTGCTCGTCGTCGCCGGCGAGGGCCCGATGCGCGAGCGGCTGGAGGCGCGCGCCCGCGAGGCCCGGCTGCCGGTGTCCTTCCTGGGCCACGTCTCGGGCCGCCACTCGCTGTCTGCCCTCCAGGCCACCGCCGACGTGGTCCTGGCGCCCGGTCCGGTGGAGACCTTCGGGCTGTCCGCCCTGGAGGCCCTGGCCTGCGGCACCCCGGTCGTGGCCAGCGCCCTGTCCGCCCTGCCCGACATCCTCGGCCCGGCCGGTGCAGCCGCCACGGACGACGGCCCCGCCTTCGCCGACGCGGTCAGGCACCTGCTGTCCCGGCCCGAGCACGTCCGGCGCGCCGTCGCCCGCGCCCAGGCCGAGCGGTACGGCTGGCCCACCGCGGTCAACGCCTTCCTCGCCGCCCACGACGCCGCTCCCGTGTACAGCCCGGAGGCCGCGACATGACCACGGCGGGCACCGACACACCCGTCGCCGCGGAGACACCCGGACCCGCTGCCCCGGCGGCCTCGGTCCCGGTGGCCTCCGTGACCACCGCGCCGGTCGTCGCGGCCGCCCCGGTCACGCCGGTCGCCGTGCCGGTCACGCCCGCCGTCCCCGCCGCGGCCCCCGCGCAGCCGGCCCGGACGTGCGTGCCGTCCCTGGTGTCGAAGCTCGGCGCGCGCGAGGTGCGCTTCGCCGCGCTGGGCGACTCCCTCACCGCCGGACTCGGCGACCCCGTACCCGGCGGATGGCGCGGCTGGGCCGCGCTGCTGGCCTCCGGTCTCGCGGCGGAGCCGTCGGACGTCCGGATGATCAACTGCTCCCGCAGCGGCGCGCTCACCAAGGACGTCGCGGAGGAGCAGCTGAAGGAGGCGCTCAGCCACCGCCCGCACATCGCGTCCGTGGTGGTCGGCGCGAACGACACCCTCCGCGGCTCCTTCGACATCGTCACCGTCGCCCGGCGGCTCGACGCGGTCGTGGGTCAACTCCGCGCCCACGGTGCCGTGGTGCTCACCGCCTGCCTGCCCGACCCCGGACGCATGCTGGGGCTGCCGTGGCCGCTGGCCCGCCCGCTGGGACGGCGCATGGCCGAGCTGAACGCGGTCGTGCACGCCCTGTCGGAGCGGTACGGGGCGGTGCACCTGCACGCCGCCCGCCACTCCTGGGTCGCCGACCGCACGTCGTGGAGCGCGGACCGGCTGCACCCCAGCGAGCTGGGACACCGCCTGCTGGCCCGGGAGTTCCACAACCTGCTGGTGGCGGAGGGACTGCCGGTCGGCGAGCCGCCGTCAACGGTCCCCGGGGGTCCCGGGCCCGGCGCCGCGGCGAGCGTGCTGTGGATGGCGACGAAGGGCACACGCTGGGTGGTCGCCCGCTGCACCGACCTGCTGCCCGACCTGATGCGGCTGGCCGGCCAGGAGGCCCGGCACCGCCTCGCGGGCACCGACGGCCTGCTGGACCTGCGGTCCCGGCACGCCACCGAGCTGGCGCTCGCACGCCTTTCCGGCCCGGCGCCGACGACGACCTGACACGGACCGCGTCCCCCGTCGGGCGGGCGGGGACCGGCCGGGCGGATCCGGCGATCCGGCGGTGAACGCGCTCGGGGCCGGAAGGCCTCGCGAGGGTCCTGGAGGGGCACAGGAGGCGGCGGAGGAGAGCGGGGGAGGAGAGCCGGGGGCAGCGGAGCACGGCAGGGGGACAGACCGGCCCGTCCGCGTCGTTTCGGCCGATGTCGGTGGGACGGCCTAGTCTGTCGTCGTGACCACCACCGTTCCGCACCAGTTCAGCGGCGGTGTCCGGCCCGCGCCGGGACCCGCCGCCGATGAGGGCCTGGCCCGTCGGCTCAAGGCCCTGGCCTGCACCGCGCCGCTGCACGATCTCGACGTGCGCAAGGCCAACCTCGCGGGCGAGTACTCGGTGTACGCGATGGCCGAGGTCGCCCTGGCCGCCATCGACCTGGTCACGCTCAACATGGACTTCGACACCGGGGCCGACCACGACCAGATAATCTCCCGGCTGATGCCCCGCGTCGCCGCCCAGGCACCGGGCCGTTCCGTCGCCGAGCACGAGCGGGTGGCCCGCTGGGTGCTGGAGAACCTGATCAACGTCGGCAGCGTCGACCGCGGTTTCCGCGCCGTTTACGGCACTTTCGGGCCGGACGGGGCGTATGTCCGAAGGGATTACGACTTCAAGCTCGTCGAGGAGGTCCCCGGCCGCGACGGAACGGTCTACCTGCGGACCACCGACGAGGCGGTCAACGTCCTTGTCGGCGCCCTCGACACCGACGTCACCAGCGCGCAGATCGCCGCCGAGGTCAAGCTGGAGGTGCTGGTCAACCGCGGCCGCCTGGCCGACGCCCAGCTTGCCGCCGAGCAGGCCCGCTACCGCACCGTCCAGTACGCCGAGTCACTGCGCCGCGCCCTGGACGCCACCCGCCGCAACGTCCGCGCCGTCGACTGGCTGCGCACCGTGCCCGACATGATCGACGAGGCGCTCGGCCACGTCGCCGACCGCTACCGGCACGAGAACGCGATCCTCACCAACATCCGCAAGGCCCGCGACGAGGCCGAGGACCCGGAGAACAAGCGCCGCGCCGCCGAACTCGTCGACATCGTCAAGGACTGCATCCGCCGCCACACCCAGCTCCAGTCCCGGCTGCTGGAGGCCGGCCCCATCTTCCGCGCCGAGCAGGACCGCCAGGCCTTCGCCGCACCGCGCGGCAGTGCCCTCGTCGGCGTGCTCGACCTGTACGGGCAACTGGTCGCCCCCGTCCTCCCGCTCCCCGTGGAACGGGCGCTGCGCGTCACGGACGCCTGGTTCGCCCGGGGCACGGGCTTCCGCACGGCCGCGTCCGTGCGCGTCACCGACCTCGTGGACGCGCTTCTCACCCCGCCGCTGGAACGCGAGCACCTGGGCGCCGAGATGCCCGAGCCGGACCTCATCGCCACCCCGGACGACAGCCGCTTCAGCGAGGAGCAGCTGGAGTCCGCGCTGGATCTGCTCGACCTGCCGCACGACGCCCCGCGGCGGCTGTCCGGCCTGCTGGCCGAGGCCCGCCGCCGCGACCCCGAACTGCCCTACCTGGTCGCCCTGCTGGCCGTGCACGCCGCCAGCCCGCCGGTCGGCACGGCCTACCGGCAGGGCGAGGGACGCCTGCTGTTCGCCGTCGACGACGGCACCGCGCTGGAGGACCCCGAGTTCGGCGGTGCCGACCTCATCGTGGGCACCGCCCGGCTGGACGCGGCCGGGATGGCGGCGGAACGCTCGGAGGTGGCGTGACGAACGCCTCCACCGTGCGCCGCACCGGCGCCCGCCCGACCGCACACCGCACCACCGTCCGTCCCCAGGAGACCACCCCGTGAACGACCACCGCGAAGGCGAGAGCGCGCCGCAGCCCGCACCCTCCGCCGGCACGGCGGGCGTCACCCCCGCCGACGCCGCGGACGCCGCCCGTCTGGTGGCCTTCGGGCTCCAGCCGAAGCTGCTGCCCGCCCGCGACGCCGAGTACGCCGAGCTGATCCGCCGCTACCGCGAGGACCCCCCCTTCGCCCGGCTCGCCGACGCCGTCGCGACCGGGCTCGGCCTCGTGGTCCTGGAGGTCTCGCCGCGCGCGGGCATGGCGATGGCCGCCGGGGAGGACTCGGTCTTCGCCGTCCGCATAGGCGACTACTCACGCCGCGCCGCCTCCGACGCGGGCGACCGCTTCCTGCACGGCCTGGCCCATCTGGCCACCGCCGCCATGGCGTTCCCGCGCCCGGAGGACCTGGCCGACGACGGCTACATCGGCCGGGTCACGGTCAACGGCATCGACGGGTTCCTGCGCCAGGCCTGCCGCCGGCTGGAGGAACGCGCCGAGGAGCAGGGCGAGAACACCGATCCGGCCAGCGACGCCCCCGGGCTGGAGGCCGCCTGGCGCGTGTACGTGCGCCGCAGTTCGACCGGTGCCACCAAGGACGCCCGCCGGCTGGCCGGTTCCACCACCGGCATCGTCGGCAAGGCGGTGGCGTTCCTCGTCGACTCCGGCTTCCTGCAGCGCACGGGCGACGAGTCCGGCGGCACGTTCCGTACCACCGCCCGCTATCAGTTGCAGGTCCGCGACATGGCCGGCAGCGCCGCCATGGCAGAGCTGCTGGACCTGGGCATCGTCCCGGTGGCCGACGACTCCGCCGCGCTGCTGCCGCCCGAGGACGGCGAGGACCTGGACCTCGTCGCCGGTGCGGGCCTGCCCTTCCACTCCTGAGCCCGGCCCGCTTCCCCGGTCCGCCCGGGAGGCCGCCCCGACCCCGATGCCGTCCGTCCCCGCGTCCGTTCCTGTCCACCGATCCCTGACCACCACCACGAGAGTCCGCCATGTACGAGCTGTCCCGGGTCCGCCTCTACTCCATCGGGCCGGCCGGCGCACGCTATGCCGACACCGTGCTGGACCTGCGCGGAGTGGGCGAGCCCGTGCCGCAGCCGGCCCCCGCCCAGGCGGAGTTCTTCGAGGAGGAGCCGGCCGGGCCGCCGCGCCGCCCGGCGCCCGCGGGCGTGCTCTTCCTGGAGAACGGCGGCGGCAAGTCCGTCCTGCTGAAGCTGATCTTCTCGGTCATGCTGCCCGGCCACCGCAACACCCTCGGCGGCGCGAGCTCCGGCGTGCTGCGCAAGTTCCTGCTCGCGGACGACTGCGGGCACGTCGCGCTGGAGTGGCAGCACACCGTCACCGGCGAACTGGTCGTGGTCGGCAAGGTCAGCGAGTGGCGGGGGCGCCAGGTCTCCTCCGACCCGCGCCGGTTCGCCGAGGCCTGGTACTCCTTCCGCCCCGGCCCCGGGCTCAGCCTGGACTCCCTTCCCGTCGCCGAGTCCACCGCCGTGCGGCCGTCCGCCGAGGGCACCTCGGGCGCGCGCGGCCGCCGCCGCACGATGAAGGGCTTCCGTGACGCCCTCACCGACGCGGGCCGCTTCTACCCGCACCTGGACGTGGTGTGGGAGGAGATCCACGACCGCTGGAACGAGCATCTGGGGCTGCTCGGCCTCGACCCCGAACTCTTCCGCTACCAGCGGGAGATGAACGCCGACGAGGGCGAGGCGGCCGGTCTCTTCGCGGTCAAGAAGGACTCCGACTTCACCGATCTGCTGCTGCGGGCGGTCACCGACACCCGGGACACCGACGGGCTCGCCGACCTCGTGCACGGCTTCGCCGGGAAGCTGGGCCGCCGCGCCGAACTCACCGCAGAACGCGACTTCACCGCGGGCTCCCTGGAACTGCTCGGCCGCATCGTGGACGCCACCGCCGCCCGCGACCGGGCCCGCACCGTGCACGCCCAGTCCGAGCGCCGTACCCGGGGCCTCGCCCGGCGGCTGTCGGCCCGCGCCCACGAGGAGCGCGCCCGGGCCGCCGACCTCGCCCAGGACATGGCCCGGGCCGCGCACGCCGTGACCGACGCCGACGCCGCCCGGGGCCGCGGCTCCCTGATCGCCGCCGAACTCGCCTACCGGCACGCCTCGCTGGCGCTGGCCGTGGGCGAGAAGAGCGCCGCGGCACTGCGCCGTGAGCTCAACGACGCCCGTACGCTCCAGTCCGCCTGGCAGGCCGCCGAGATCGTCCTGCGGCACCGCGCCGCCGCCGACCGGCTCGCGCGGGTCACCGCCGCCATTCGCGAGGCGGAACGCGACGCCGCGCCCGCGCTCGCCGCCCGCACCCGGGCAGCGGGGGACCTCGTACGCGCCCTGCACGCCGCCGCCGACACCGCCGACGAGCGCGCGGACGCGGAGGAGGAGCGGTCCGCGGAGCTCCAGGCGAGGTCCGAGGCCGCGCACCGCGACGCCACCGACGCGGCCACCGCGGCCCAGCGCGCCCGCAGCGAGTCCGGCCACCTGGCGCAGCGCCTCGCCGAGGTCGAGCAGGAGACCGCCGAGGCCGTGCGCGCCGGGTGGCTCGACGACTCCGCCCCGGACGCCGATCCGGCCCGCGCGGCCCTCGAGGCATCGGACGCCGAGAAGGCCGCCGCGGCGGCCGCCGGGACGGCCGGTGAGGCCGCCCGCCGCACCGGCGACCTCGCCCGTGTGGCCGCCGCGGCGGAGTCCCGTGCCGAACTCGCCGCGGCCCGGGCCGCGGACGCCCTCGCGG
>NZ_JARAWX010000051.1:0-25358 GCF_033793585.1 Streptomyces sp. MI02-7b
TGCTTTTGCGTTCCGGCCTTTCGGCTTTCCCGCACTCCGACTTTAGCAGATGCTTTCCGTCGGATTTACCACCGGATTACGAGCACACACGTTTCCGCGCTCTCTCGTCCCGGGGGTTGTCCCAACCTAGTGGACCCGCCCGGTCGGAGCAAATCCGCTGCCCAGAGGTGTGGCCGCTCCTGAAGGGGTGGCAGACTAAGTGGTCTGGACCACTTGGGAGGCTTCACTATGACGACTGTTTCGGCGCCCCTGAACGGGCGCGTCATCGGACTGGCCGCGGTGCCGGACCCCGTGTTCTCCGGCGCGATGGTCGGCCCCGGTACAGCGGTCGACCCCGTGCGCGAGCCGTCGACGGCGCTGTCCCCCATCGACGGGGTCGTGGTCTCCCTGCACGCGCACGCGTTCGTCGTCGTCGACAGCGAGGGCCACGGGGTGCTGACGCACCTGGGCATCGACACGGTGCAGCTGGGCGGCGAGGGCTTCGAGGTGCTCGTCTCCAAGGGCGACACCGTGCTGCGCGGCCAGGAGATGGTGCGCTGGAACCCGGCCGCCGTCGAGGCCGCCGGCAAGTCCCCGGTGTGCCCCGTGGTGGCACTGGAGGCGACGGCCGACGCGCTGTCCGGTCTGCTCGAGGACGGCGACGTGGTCGCCGGGGCCACCCTCTTCTCCTGGACGTAGCCTTTTCGGCAGGGCCACTTCCGACGCAGGTACACGACGCAGTTACAGGGAACGCGGTCGCGTGCGTCCGCGACAACCGGAGACGGGTGAGATGGAGACAACGCTGCGAGGCGTCGGTGTCAGCCACGGTGTGGCGATCGGCGAGGTACGGCACATGGGCACCGCGGTGCTGGAGCCCCCGGCCAAGCAGATTCCGGCCGAGGAGGCGCCGCGGGAGCAGGCGCGGGCGCGGCAGGCCGTGGAAGCGGTCGCCAACGACCTGGTGGCGCGCGGCAATCTGGCCGGCGGCGAGGCGCAGGCGGTGCTGGAGGCCCAGGCGCTGATGGCGCAGGACCCCGAGCTGATGGCCGATGTGGAGCGGCGCATCGCGGTGGGGAGTTCGGCGGAGCGCGCCGTGTACGACGCCTTCGCCTCGTACCGGGCGCTGCTGGCGAACGCGGGCGAGTACCTGGCCGGCCGGGTCGCGGACCTGGACGACGTGCGGAACCGGATCGTGGCGCGCCTGCTCGGTGTGCCCATGCCGGGTGTGCCGGACAGCGACGAGCCGTACGTGCTGATCGCGCGGGACCTGGCCCCGGCGGACACGGCGCTGCTGGACCCGTCGCTGGTGCTGGGGTTCGTGACCGAGGAGGGCGGCCCGACCAGTCACAGCGCGATCCTGGCCCGGGCCCTCGGTGTGCCCGCGGTCGTGGCGCTGCAGGGCGCGACCGAGCTGACCGAGGGCACGGTCATCGCCGTGGACGGCAGCACCGGCGACATCTTCGTCGAGCCGAGCAAGGACCGGCGGGCCGAGCTGGCGAAGGCTGCGGCGGAGCGCAGGGCCGCGCTCGCGGCGTCGTCGGGGCCGGGTGCGACCTCTGACGGCCACAAGGTGCCGTTGCTGGCGAACGTCGGTGGACCGGCCGACGTCCCGGCCGCGGTCGCGGCGGGTGCCGAGGGCGTGGGTCTGTTCCGTACCGAATTCCTGTTCCTGGACGATTCCAAGCAGGCTCCTTCCGAGGAGAAGCAGGTCGAGGCGTACCGGCAGGTGCTGGAAGCCTTTCCCGAGGGCCGGGTCGTGGTGCGGGTGCTGGACGCGGGCGCGGACAAGCCGCTGGACTTCCTGACTCCGGCGGACGAGCCGAACCCGGCGCTGGGCGTGCGGGGTCTGCGCACGCTGCTGGCGCACCCGGAGGTCCTGCGGACGCAGCTTCGCGCGCTCGCCACGGCGGCCGAGGGTCTGCCGGTGTACCTGGAGGTCATGGCGCCGATGGTGGCGGACCGCATCGACGCCAAGGCGTTCGCGGACGCGTGCCGGGAAGCCGGGCTGCGGGCGAAGTTCGGGGCGATGGTGGAGATCCCGTCGGCGGCGCTGCGGGCGCGGTCGATCCTGCAGGAGGTCGAGTTCCTTTCGCTGGGGACCAATGACCTGGCGCAGTACACCTTCGCGGCGGACCGCCAGGTCGGGTCGGTCTCGCGGCTGCAGGACCCGTGGCAGCCGGCGCTGCTGGACCTGGTCGCGGCGGCCGCCGAGGCGGCCCGCGCGGAGGGCAAGAGCTGTGGTGTGTGCGGTGAGGCGGCCTCCGATCCCCTGCTGGCCTGCGTGCTGACGGGTCTGGGCGTGACGAGCCTGTCGATGGGCGCGGCGTCGCTGCCGTACGTGCGGGCGACGCTGGCGAAGTACACGCTGGCGCAGTGCGAGCGTGCCGCCGCGGCGGCGCGGGCGACGGACACGGCCGACGAGGCCCGCCGGGCGGCGCAGGCGGTGCTGTCCGGCGAGTGAGGTGAAGCCGCTTTCCCCGAGGGGCGTCCCGCCGGTGTGCGGGGCGCCCCTCGGCGCGCCGGCGCCGCCGTGCGGTCAGTCCTCCGGGGGCGGGAGCGGGAAGCCCGGGCGGTGGACGACGCCGGGCTCGGGCGGGACGGGCTCGCCGGTCTCGGCGTCCGTGCAGTAGGCGTTGAAGACCTCGGCCTCGCTGAGCGGGCTGAGCCAGCCGTCGCGCAGTGTCCAGCCGCGGACCTCGTCGGGGGGTCCGGCTCCGGGGCCGCCCCGTCCCGAGGAGGGGGCGGTACTGCGCACGACGAGGCCTCCTGGGCTGTCCGTCGCCAGTCCGGCGGCGAGGACGGTGCAGCAGACGAGGGCCTCGGCCTCGGCGAGGTGGACCATCCCGTGGTCGTCGCAGCGGGCGTGCATCGCCGCGAGGAGGGTCGTGTCCTCGGTGGGGACGCTGCACACCACGTGGTGGCTGCCGGGACCCGCGGCGTCGAGAAGACGGGTCAGTGCCTGGGAGGCCCGCTCGAAGGAGGTGCGGGCGAGGTCGTCGCCGCAGCACGCGCAGTCCCCGGCGCGCGCGAGGATGTCGCCGGCGAGCTCCCAGGTCGCCTGGCGGGTCGTCTCGTACTCGATCTGTGTGACGAGGTGTTCCAGCGCCTGGCCGGTGTAGGGGACGGTGGGTCCCGAAGCCGTGAGGTCCGCCGCGTAGCGTGCCCGGGCGCGTGAGGTGTCGGGGTCGTTGCCGGTGTCCGCGCAGTACCGGGCGTACTCCTCCGGGTCGAAGACCCCGACGCGGACGTGGATGCCGCGGGAGGTCAGGGAGCGCAGCAGCCCCTCCGTACGGCGCAGGTAGTCGGTGTGGTCGTGGAACCGGAAGCTGCGGTAGCCGCGCATGACGTCGAAGTCCGCGGCCGCAGTAAGGAGCGCGACGGTGGTCGGGGCCTCGCGGCGCAGGGCGCGCCGCCCGGTCCTGCCGGTGCGCCGGGCCGCCCTGTTCGGGTTCTCGGCCCGGTTCGTGGCGCGGTTCGTGGCCCGGTTCGTGGTGTGTGTCATGACTCCCCCTGGGTACGGCGATCAATGCTCACTCACCGTAACCGGAGCCACTGACAGTGACGGTCCGTCGGCGGGGGCCGCCCGCCGGCGGGCGGCCCCCGGCCGCTCAGCCGCGGGTGCGGGCCAGTTCCTCGTAGAAGGCCAGGAGGCCGATGTCGTCGACGGAGCCGGGGTTGACGGCCTTGGCGAGCGGGGTGCCCTGGAGGAGCTTCTTGACGGGGACCTCGATGCGCTTGCCGGTGAGGGTGTGCGGGATGCCGGGGACCGGGATGATCTCGTCCGGCACGTGCCGGGGTGAGAGCTGCTCGCGGATGGTGCGCTTGACCTTGTCGCGCAGGGCGTCGTCCAGTTCGGCGCCGTCGGCGAGCTGCACGAACAGCGGCATCCAGTAGCCGCCGTCGGGCTGTTCGACGCCGATGACGAGCGACTCGCGGATCTCCGGGAGCCGTTCGACGGCCTCGTAGATGTCGGCGGAGCCCATGCGGACGCCCTGTCGGTTGAGCGTGGAGTCGGAACGGCCGTGGATGATCACCGTGCCGCGCGAGGTGAGGGTGATCCAGTCGCCGTGCCGCCAGACGCCCGGGAACATCTCGAAGTAACTGTCGCGGTACCGGGCGCCGTCCGGGTCGTTCCAGAAGTGGATCGGCATGGACGGCATGGGGTTGGTGACGATCAGCTCTCCGACCTCGTCGGTGACGGGCTTGCCGTACGCGTCCCAGGCCTGCAGATCGGTGCCGAGGCAGGGTGCCTGGAGCTCGCCGATGTACACCGGGAGGGTCGGCACGCCTCCCGCGAAGCAGCTGCAGACGTCGGTGCCGCCGCTGACGGAGGCGATCCAGAGGTCCTCCTTGACCTCGTCGTGGATCCAGCGGAAACCGTCCGGCGGGAGCGGGGAGCCCGTGGTGGCCACGCACTTGACGGCCGACAGGTCGTGGTCGCGGCCGGGGTGCACCCCGGCCTTGCGGCAGGCGATGACATAGGCGGCGGAGGTGCCGAAGACGGTGGTGCCGGTGCGTTCGGCGACGCCCCACTGGGCGCCGGTGTCGGGGAAGCCGGGGCTGCCGTCGTACAGGACGATGGTGGAGCCCGCGAGCAGGCCGCCCACGAGGAAGTTCCACATCATCCAGCCGGTGGAGGTGTACCAGAAGAAGCGGTCCTGCGGCCCGAGGTCCATGTGGAGCCCGGTCTGCTTCAGGTGCTCCAGCAGGATGCCGCCCTGGGACTGGACGATGGCCTTGGGCAGGCCGGTGGTGCCGGAGGAGTACAGCACCCACAGCGCGTGGTCGAACGGGACCTGCTCGTAGACCGGTTCGCGGTCGCCGGAGACCAGGGCGTCCCACTCCAGCGTGCCCTCGGGCGCGGCGGTGCCCAGCAGCGGGATGTGCACGACGGCGCGCAGCGAGGGCAGTTCGTCGCGCAGCTCGGCGACGACGGCGGTGCGATCGTGCTCCTTGCCGCCGTAGCGGTAGCCGTCGACGGTGAACAGGACGACGGGTTCGACCTGCTGGAAGCGGTCCAGGACACTGCGGGCACCGAAGTCCGGGGCGCAGGAGGTCCACACGCCGCCGACCGCCGCGGTGGCAAGCAGCGCGACGACCGCCTGCGGGATGTTCGGGAGGTAGCCGCTGACCCGGTCGCCGGGGCGGACGCCGAGGGCGCGCAGTTCGTGGGCGAGGGAGGCGACCTGGCGGCGCAGTTCGCCCCAGCTCGTCGCGCCGATGTCGTGGCGCTCGTCGAGGTGGAGCAGCGCGGGCGCGTCGGCGCGTGCCGGGTCCCCGGCCGGACGCAGCGCGTGCTCGGCGTAGTTGAGGGTGGCGCCGGGGAACCAGCGCGCTCCCGGCATCGAGGCGTCGGCGAGCACCGTTTCGTACGGGGTGGCGAAGCGCACGTCGAACCACTCCACGACGGCCCGCCAGAAGGCCTCCGGCTCGCGCACCGACCAGCCGTGGAGCGCGGCGTAGCCGGCGACGGGGTCGGCGAGGTCCGCGGCGGGCGCGCCGTGCCGGCCCGCGGCCCAGGTCTGGAAGCGGGTCACCTGGGCGCCGGCGACGCGGTCGGGGCCGGGCCGCCACAGCGGCCGCGCGGTCTCCGCGGGGGTGGCGGGCTCGGACGTGGTGCTCATGGGGCGGCTCCCGGACGGTACGCGGCGCTGCGTCGTGTGCGGTCGGACCGCGGCGGGCGGAATGTCCCGGCGCGCGGATGGGCAGGACGATGCCACGTGATCGTCTTCGGCGCCAGGGCCCACCCCACACATTCGGGGGTGTCACCATGTGCCCGGACCCCGGTGAACAGGGGGCCTGCGGGCGGCGGGGCGTGGCGGGAACGGTGAAAGGGTGGGGTCGATGGATGCTCGGGACCTGGCACGGCAGGTGCGCGCGGTCGGATCGGCGAACGGGCTGCGGTCGGTGCGCGCCGCGTGGCGCCGGCAGCGGACGGACGCGCGGGACCTGCCGCGGAGGGGACCCGAGCGGGCGCGGGTGCCGGGGGCGGCCGAGGGCGCGGACCCGCTGCCGGGCGGCGGCCTGGTCCGGTTCGCCCGGTCGAGCCTGCGGGTGCGGGTCGCAGCGGGCGGCGCGGTCTTCTGCGGCTGGGACGGGGCGGAGCCGGAGCCGTCCTACGCGCTGGCGGGGAGCTGCCCGGACGCGGACGTCCGGGCGGTGATGGAGCCGGACAAGGACGGCTGGCGGGTGGTGTCGGAGCGGGTCACCGTGATGGTGTCGCGGCACGGCGCGGTGGAGTTCCGCACGCCCGGGGGGCTGCTGCTGCGCAAGGACCTGCCGCCGCGCTGGTGGGACCCGCTCGGCTCCCGGGACGGCGCGGAGCCCCGCTGGGTGCAGCGTTCGGAGACGGCGGCGGACGCGGCGGTGTTCGGGCTCGGCGGACGCGCGTCGGGGCCGCGGCTGGGCGAGGGTTCGTACCGGCTGTGGAACACCGACCCGGACGGGACCTTCGAACCGGAGACCGATCCGCTGTACATCACGATGCCGGTGCAACTGGTGGTGGCGGACGCGGGCAGCCACCTGGTCTTCCACGACAACACCTGGGACGGCCGGGTGACGCTGCGCGCCGGAGAGGAGGGCGCGGGCTCGGGGCACGACCGTCCCGGTGGCTGCGAAGTGCGGGTGGACGGCGGTCCGCTGCGCTACTGGGTGATCCCCGGCACGCCGGCGCGCATCCTGACCGCGTGGACGGCCCTGACCGGACGCCCCGCGCTGCCGCCGCGCTGGGCACTGGGGTACCAGCACTCGCGGTGGGGCTTCGGCTCCGCGGCGGAGGTGCGCCGGGTGGCCGCCGGTTACCGGGAGCGCGGGCTGCCGCTGTCGGCGATCCACCTGGACATCGACCACTACGAGGGCCACCGGGTCTTCACCGTGGACCGCGAGCGCTTCCCCGATCTGCCGGGGCTGGCAGAGGAGTTGCGGACCGGGGGTGTGCGCCTGGTGTCCATCGTGGACCCGGCAGTCAAGGAGGAACCCGGGAACCCCGTCCACGACAGCGGGGCGGCCGCGGACGCCTTCGTGCGGGACGCCCACGGCGGGACCGTCCGCGGTGTGGTGTGGCCGGGGGACGCGGTGTTCCCGGACTTCACCGACCCGCGCGTGCGCAAGTGGTGGGGCGGGCTGTACGCGGAGCGCCTGGCGCAGGGCTTCGCCGGGGTGTGGCACGACATGAACGAGCCGGTGTCCTTCGCGGCGTTCGGCGACGCGACGCTCCCCCGCTCGGCCCGGCACGCCCTGGAGGGCCGCGGTGGCGACCACCGCGAGGCGCACAACGTCTACGGCCTCTGCATGGCGCGGGCCGGGTACGAGGGCCTGCGTGAACTGCACCCCGACAACAGGCCGTTCCTCTTCTCCCGCTCGGGCTGGGCGGGCATGCAGCGCTACGGCGGCACGTGGTCCGGCGACGTCTCGACGGGCTGGCCGGGACTGCGGGCGTCGTTGTCTCTGGTGCTGGGCCTGGGGCTGTGCGGGGTGCCCTACTCGGGGCCGGACGTCGGCGGGTTCACCGGCAGTCCGTCGCCCGAGCTGTATCTGCGCTGGTTCCAGATGGCCGCGTACTTCCCGTTCTTCCGTACGCACTCGGCGATCACCGCGGGCCGCCGCGAGCCGTGGGAGTTCGGGCCGCGGGTGCTGGAGGGCGCGCGGGCCGCGCTGCGCGAGCGGGAGCGGCTGATGCCGTACCTGTACACGCTGGCGCACGGGGCGCGGCAGTCGGGCGCCCCTTATGTGCGGCCGGTGTGGTGGGGCGACCCGGAGGACCGCAAACTGCGCGCGTGCGGCGACGCGTTCCTGCTCGGCGACGCCCTGCTGGTGGCCCCGGTGATGGAGCAGGGCGCGACGGAGCGGGCGGTGCGGCTGCCGCGCGGCCTGTGGTACGACACGGCGACCGGGGAGGCGTACCAGGGGCCGGGGCAGGTGTTGCTGCCCGCGCCGCAGGAGCGCATCCCGGTGCTGGCCCGGGCGGGGTCGGTGGTGCCGGTGGCGGGGGACGACGGTTCGGTGGTCCTGGAGGCGTGGCTGCCCGCGGCCGGGCGTACGGGCGGCGGCCTGCTGGTCACCGACTCCGGCGACGGCTGGGCGGAGCCGCGTACGGAGCGCTTCACGTCCCGGCTCGCGGACGGCACGGTGGTCGTGACCCGGGACGGGCACGACGAGGTGGGCCACGCCGTGCGGGTGCGGGGCGCGGCCGCTCAGTAGCGGCCGTCGAACCAGTTCCGCACGGCCTGCGTGTGCAGCGGGAAGGCCAGTTCGGCGGGGGCGGTGAGGATCTGCCGGGAGTCGGTCTCGTCGGTGGGGACGTCGGGCGGCAGCTCCTCCTCGGCCCGCTCGGGCAGCAGGCCGAAGAGCAGTACGTGGCCGGTGTCGCCGCTGAGGGCGTCGGCGAGCCGGACGTCGGAGACGGCGGCCTCGATGCCGGTCTCCTCGTCGAGTTCGCGGACCACGGCCTGCTGCCAGGTCTCGCCGTGGTCGACGAATCCGCCGGGGAGGCCGAGCATGCCGCGCGCCGGCTCGATGGTGCGGCGGACCACGACCAGCCCGGTCGTGCCGTCCGTCCGCACGGGCAGCAGCGCGATCGCGACCGGCAGCGGGTTGCGGTAGGTGACGTTCCCGCAGTCGGGGCAGGCCCGCGGCCACCCGGCGCCGGGGCCGAACTCCGCACCGCAATAGGAGCAGTGGCTGTCCTTCTGACGACTGGTCACCCGCGGACTGTATCCGACGGCGGCGGCGCCGCCGGGTGTCGGGTGCCGATCCCTGTCCGTCGCGGCGGGTGACAGGGCAGACTGGCGTCCGTGACACCCGAATCCCTGCGAAAAGGCGCCAATCTCCCGGTGCCCGTGCCCGCCGTGCGGGCCGTGCTGGACTGGTCGCCGGGCCCCGGCGTGCCGGACGTCGACGCCTCGGCGCTGCTGCTGACCGCCGACGGGCGGGTGCGTTCCGACGGCGACCTGGTCTTCTACAACCAGCCGGTGCACGGCTCCGAGGCCGTACGGCACGTCGGGAAGCAGGCCGGTCCCGCACAGGCGACGGACGCGCTCGACGTGGACCTCGCCCGGGTGGAGCCGGCCGTCGAGCGGATCGTGCTCTGCGCCTCCGCGGACGGCGGGACCTTCGGGCAGGTGCCCGGGCTCCGGCTGCGGCTGCTGGACGCCCGCAACGGGGCGGAGATCGCGCGCTTCGACATGCGGGCGGAGACGGAGACGGCGTTCGTCGGCGGGGAGCTGTACCGCCGGGGCGGCGTCTGGAAGTTCCGGGCGGTGGGTCAGGGCTACGCGTCCGGCCTCGCCGGCCTGGCCACCGACTTCGGCATCACCGTCGACGCGCCGCCGCCCCCGGTCCCGGCGCCTCCCCTGGCCCCACCGCCGCCTCCCCCGTACCCGGGGACGGTACCCGCGCCCGCGCCGTTCCCGGCGGCCGCCGCTCCTCCCCCGCCGCCGGTCACACGGCTCACCAAGGGCGAGGAGCATCTGCCGCCCGACATGCGCAAACGCCTGAGCCTGCGCAAGGAGCAGGTGGCCGTCAGCCTGCGCAAGCACGGCGCGGCGGACGTCGTGGCCCGGGTGGTCCTCGTGCTCGACGCGTCGGGGTCGATGAGCGGGCTGTACGCGCGGGGCGTCGTCGCCGGTGTGGTGGAGCGCATGGCGGCGGTCGCGGCGCAGATGGACGACGACGGCGAGATGCAGGCGTGGACCTTCGCCTCCTACCCGGCGCGCCTGCCGGACCTGCGCCTGGCGGAGCTGCCGGAGTGGCTGCGGCTGCACGTGCGGGTCGGCGAGCTCAGCCTGTTCGGCCGTCCCAAGAAGCCGCGTCACGGAATGCAGCCCGGCCAGGTCGACATGCGGCTCGTCGGCATCCAGAACGAGGAGCAGAAGGTCATCGCGGAGGTCCGGGCGTTCGTCCGGGCGAACCCGGCGCCCGTGCCGACGCTCGTGCTGTTCTTCTCCGACGGCGGCGTCTACCGCAACGCGCAGATCGAACAGCAGCTGCGGGAGGCGGTGGAGGAGCCGCTGTTCTGGCAGTTCGTCGGTCTGGGCCGGGCCAACTTCGGTGTGCTGGAGCGGTTCGACACCCTGCCCGGCCGGCGCGTGGACAACGTGGGCTTTTTCGCCGTGGACGACATCGCGACCGTGCCGGACGCCGAGCTCTACGACCGGATCCTCTCCGAGTTCCCCTCCTGGCTGACCGCCGCGCGCCGGGCGGGCATCCTGCGCTGAACCTCCCGCTTGTCGGCCGCGGTCGGCCCGTACGACTCGAGGGCGACGGGGGCACCCAGCGCGTCGCCGACGGCCCGTGACCAGGCGGCCGCGTCGGCGCCCGGGGTGTCCCAGCGTGCGGGCCGGGCGGTCGTCAGGCGGGCGGTGAGGGCGGCCTGACCGCTCAGGTCACCGGGGCGGGAGACGGGCAGCCGGCTCTGCCCGGTGTCGTAGCCGCGGACGAGACGGAGCGCGGGGCAGCGGGCGGGGGCGTCGAGGTGGGTGAGCGCGAGGGCGTCCACGCCGCCGCAGACTTCGGCGGCGTAGGCGTGCGCCACGGCGTCGAAGTGGCCGACGCGGAAGTCCCCCTGCCAGGCGCCCGTACCGTTGTGGGGTTCGGGCAGCAGCGGGGCGAGCCCCGGGTCCTCGGTCATGTGGGGGCCGGGGCCGTGCCGCGTGGTGTACGCGCGGACGACTCCGAGGCGCCGGGCGGTACATGACCGATCCGACTCGGCGAGCAGCGCCTCGGCGTTGGCGAAGGTGGTCGTCGACCACGTGGTGTAGGGGTGGAAGCCGTGCCACTCGTCGAGCAGCACCCCCTGGGCGCCCTCGAACACCACGGGTCCGGTGCGCAGGACGCGGGCCAGGTGCGTGCCGTCGGTGAGGGTCACGGCACGGGCGAACGCGGTGAAGGCGTCGGCGCAGTGCTCCGGCGGCGGGGCGGGCAGGGCGCGCCCGAGCTCGTCGGCCAGGCGGTCGTGCAGGAGGCGCAGCTTGCGCAGCAGCCGGGGGCGGGAGACGCAGTCGCCGGCAGTCGGCGCGTCCTCCGGGTGCGCGAGGGCGTAGGCCGCGGTCTCCCCGATCCCCATGCCGCACGAGCCGTGCCGCGCCGCACCGCGCGCCCGCTCGCGCAGGCGGTTGGCTGCGGCGTGGTACGGCGTGGTCAGGCGGGCCTCGCGGTCGACGGTCAGCAGGGCGTACGGCGCCGGGACGCCGAGCGCGGTCAGATGGTCCGCCTCGGCGGCGAGCGCGAGCGGGTCGACGAGCATGAAGCGCGACAGGTGCGTGGGGACGCCGTGCAGGGTGCCGGAACCGAACTGGGCGAAGGTGTGGTGGCGTCCGTCGGCGGTGACGACGTTGTGGGCCGCCTGGGCGCCGCCGTTGAAGCGGACCACGGCGTGGACCGGCCCGGTGGCGCAGAGCCGGTCCACGACGGTGCCCTTGCCGGCGTCGCCGTAGCCGAGGTCGACGACGATGGTGTGCACGGTTCCGGGTCCCTCCGGTGGGATGGGTGCGGCGGCGCGGGGCACCGCCCTTACAGGCGCGTCGTGCCCGTCGAGCCGTCCCCGCCGTGCGTGTCGTGCGTGTCGTCGAGCAGAGGCGTGTCCGTCACCGCCACGGCCGAGCGGTCGCGGTCGAGGGCGGCGAGGGCCCTGCCGACGGTGGCGGTCGCCGCGGAGCCGACGTCGGCGAGGTCGTCCAGGCCCTCGGCGAGGTCGATGGCCTCCTCGCCGAGGCCGATGGTGAGGGCGATGGTCTCGCAGACGGCGTCGAGGTCGTCCAGCTCGATGACGTTCTGGCCGAGCAGCTTGCGCCAGGTGCCGAGGACTTCGGCGTTGCCGACGTAGGAGGAGCCCGCCGGCAGGATGTAGTAGACGTCGAACTTCTGCCGGAGCTCGGCGACGATGCGGGTGACCGGGACGTCCTCGGGGAGGTCGTCGCCGAGGACGTCCTGCACCTCGCGGGCCTTGACCTTGCCGTAGGGCAGCTCGTCACCGATCAGGAACAGGTAGCCCCGGCGGCCGCGCTTCTCGTGGCAGTCGAGGGAGGTGTGGCGGGCCATGGCGTAGAGGGCGAGCTCGTAGGACTCGGTCATCTGACCGCCGCCCCCGCCCTCCAGCAGGATGTTGCCGAGGTCGTCGTCCATGCGGTTGTCCGACTCGAACTGGCCGAGCTGGAGCGGGACCCGGTCGCAGGTGGCGTCGCCGACGGCGCCGAACAGGATCTGCGGGTGCTCGGTGTAGCCCTTGCGCAGCAGCAGGCCGAACAACTCGGGGAGCTTGGTCTGCAGCACCTGCGGGACGGTCCGCATGGAGCCGGTGACGTCGAACAGGACGGCGATGGCGAGCGAGGTGGGGTGCTCGTCGGAGTCGCGGCTTTCGCGGACGCCCAGGTCCTTCGGGTCGAGCGAGGGGTGCGCGGCCCAGGAACCGCGCGGCGCGGACGAGGTGACGCGGTCGCTGTAGGCGAAGGCGCCGGTGCCGGAGGCGGCGCGGTAGCGCGCGGCGGCGTCGTAGACGTTGGTGGACCAGCTTCCGCTGCCCATGGTGTTTCCCCCTTGGTGCGTCAGGTGTGGGTACGGGTGCCCGGCATGGTGAACGGACGGAAGGCGCGCGGGCCGTACAGGCGTTCCAGTGCCTCGTCGAGCTCCGCGAGCAGCCGCCACGCGTCGTGCGGACGGCGTGCCTCGGCGGGCAGCGTGCAACCGCGCAGGAAGGCGCGCAGCGGCTTGGGCGCGCGGTCCCCGATCAGTTGCTCCACACACCGTGAGGCGAGGTGGATGTCGGTGGCCTCGGTGGCGGGACGCCGGCCGGTGACCTCGGGCGGGTAGAGGGCGCGATGCCGCTCGACCAGGGCGGGCACGGTCGTGCCGCGTTCGGTGGACCAGCACCAGTCGACCAGGACGAGGCCGTGCTTCGCGGGATGGATCAGGACGTGCTCGGGCAGGACGGCGCCGTGGACGATCCCGGCGCGGTGCGCCCAGCCGAGGGCGACCAGCAGACGGCGCCACATCCAGGCGGCATCGCGCGGATCGAGGCCGCCGGGGTGCAGAGCGCGGACCTCGGCGAGGGTGTGGAAGCCGCGAAGCCGCTGGAGGGCGTTGACGCGGCGCTCGGTGCCGTCGGGGCCGCGGTGGCGGAACGACTCGACGAGACGGGGCGCGTAGGCGCGGTGCCGGGCGTCGGCCACGGTGTGCAGCCGGGTGAGGGCGTGGGCCTCGCGCTCCATCAGGTCGTTGTCGGCGGGCCGGCGCGGGATCTTCAGCACGGTGTCCGGGCCCGCGCCGCGCAGCACGGCGAGGTCGCCGGTGGCCAGGACCCGGCCCAGCGGGTAGGTGCCGCGGGCGGTGGTGAGCACGGCGCCGTCGCCGGTGTGCCGCCGCCACTGGTCGGCGAGCCGGACGAAGGCCGCCTCCGCCTCCTCCGCGCGGCCGGCGGGCGCCGTGTCGGGGTGCAGCAGGCGGGCGAGCCGGCGGTAGTGGCGGGCGGCCTCGGCGGCGTCGGAGGGGAACGGACGGCCGAGGGCGGCCAGGGCCTCGTCGAAGGTGCGCGGACGGCGGGCGGTCGTGGGGCGCGGGCTCGTGGGGCGAGCCGTGGCGGTCATCGGACGCTCTCTTCCCGGTCGGGGCGGAGCAGTGCGGGATGCAGCAGGCGGGCGTCGCCCGCGCGGTAGAGGCGGGCCCGAGGACCGCCCCTGGAACCGCCGCGCGTGGCGGTGGCGCCGGTGGACTCGACGAACCCGGGGACGGAGAGGATCTTGCGGTGGAAGTTCCCGGCGTGCAGGCTCCGGCCCCATACCGCCTCGTAGACGGAGCGGAGTTCGGTGACGGTGAACTCCTCGCCCAGGAAGGCGGTGGCCAACGGGCTGTACTCGATCTTGGAGCGGGCGCGTTCGAGCCCGTCGGCGAGGATCGTGCCGTGGTCGAAGGCGAGCGCCGTGCCGGCGGTGGACGGGACGGGCTCCGCGGACCGGCGGCCGGGACCACCCCCGTGGATCCCGGCCGGCCGGTCCTGCTCCATGGGACGCGGCGGGACCGCGTCAGGGTTCCCCTCCAGGGCGAGGGACGCCACCGGGACCCACTCGGCCGCGGCCGCGTCGCTGCCGGCGCGCGCCTCGGGGAGGTCCGGGGCGAAGGCGAGGTAGGCCACCGACACCACGTGCATGCGCGGGTCGCGGGCGGGCGCGCCGTAGGAGCCGAGCTGTTCGAGGTGGACGCGGCCGAGGCCGTGCTCCTCGTCCAGCCCGGTCTCCTCGGCGAGTTCACGGGCCGCCGCCCGGTCCAGGGATTCCCGGCCGGCCCGCACGAAGCCGCCGGGCAGCGCCCAGGCGCCCTCGAAGGGCTGCGCGCCGCGCCGCACCAGCAGGACGTGCAGCGCCCCCTGACGCAGCGTCAGTGCGACGACGTCGACGGTCACGGCGATGGGGTCGAAGGCGCGCGGGTCGTAGGCGGCGAGGAAGTCGTCCTCGCCCTGCCGGTCTGCCATCCCCCGCCACCTCTCGGCCAGTTGTTCTCAGTTCGAGTATTTCTCGTTTCGAGAAGAACTTAGCAGCCGTCACTGACACCGTCCACCCGTTTTCGCCACGGACACCGCGCGACCGGGCGCATGACGCACCGCCAGGCCGGCGCCGGGTCGCGCGACGTCCGGGAAGGCCGCGGCCCGGGAGGGAACCCACGAACGCGCACGGCCTGCCGCACCCGCGGGAGCCGAGGGGCGGATTCCGGTCAATCCCCGAGCAGGGCCCACCGCCCCCGGGGAGGCGGCGGCCGCCCGCGCGTCCACCCGGCCGCGCGGGCTGACCTGGAGGTTGCGCGGCCGGGCGGGACACGGCGGGCCGCCGGTGCCCGCGTGGGGGTGACGGCGCGCCGGGCCGGTTCGGGCACGGCTCGTCGGTGGTCGTAATCAGGTGATCTGTCCGATAGCTTGACGCTTCATCACCCCAGGACAACACTGCCGGGTGGCGCGGAAGCCGGGCGGGAGGCGGGACCCTCCGCACCCGTGTCTCCGTGCGATTCCCTGGCCGGCGCATGCCCGACACGTGCGCCCGCAGAAGGAGCCGCCATGTATTCCAACGGACACGTCTTCGTCGGCGAGATCATCGGAACGGCGATCCTGATCCTCTTCGGCGCCGGGGTGGTCGCGGGCGTACTGCTCCACCACTCGAAGGCGAGGGCGTCGGGCTGGATCGTCATCTCCTTCGGCTGGGGACTCGCCGTCCTGGCGGGCGCCTACACCGCGGGACCGCTGTCCGGCGGCCAGCTCAACCCCGCCGTGACCTTCGGGGTCGCCATCAGCTCGGGCAAGTGGGCCCAGGTGCCGTACTACCTGGCCGGGCAGATCATCGGCGCGATGATCGGCGCCGTCCTGTGCTGGCTCGTCTACTACGGGCAGTTCCGGGCCAACGACGAAGAGGAGGCCCGGCAGCCCACCCTGGCGGTGTTCTCGACCATCCCCGAGATCCGCGTCTGGTGGCAGAACCTCCTCACCGAGGCCATCGCCACCATGGGTCTCGTCCTGCCGATCCTGGCCTTCGGGCTGAGCAAGGGCCTGGGCGAGACCGGCACCGGCACCCTCATCGTGGCCCTCCTCGTCACCGGCATCGGCCTGTCGCTCGGCGGGCCCACCGGCTACGCCATCAATCCCGCGCGTGACCTCGGCCCGCGCATCGTCCACTCCGTCCTGCCCATCCCGTTCAAGGGCACCTCGGACTGGACGTACGCGTGGATCCCGGTGGCCGGCCCGCTGATCGGCGGCGCCCTGTCAGGTCTCATCTACAACGCAGCGTTCAAGTGAGGCGGTCATGACCGAAACGTCCGACCAGGCCACGCGATACGTGGCCGCCATCGACCAGGGCACGACCTCCAGCCGGTGCATCGTCTTCGACTCCCGCGGGGCGATCGTGGCGCTCGACCAGCGCGAGCACCGCCAGATCTTCCCCAAGCCGGGCTGGGTGGAGCACGACGCGACCGAGATCTGGTCCAAGGTCCAGGCGGTGGTGGCCGGCGCGCTCGCCAAGGCACGGCTGCGCCCCGACCAGCTCAGCGCCCTCGGCATCACCAACCAGCGCGAGACGACCGTCCTGTGGGACCGCGCCACCGGCCGCCCGGTGCACAACGCGATCGTGTGGCAGGACACCCGGACGGCCGCGCTGTGCGCGCGGCTCGGCGGCAGCGACGGCCAGGACCGCTTCCGCGAGTCCACCGGCCTGCCGCTGGCCAGCTACTTCTCCGGGCCCAAGGCCGCCTGGCTGCTGGACAACGTGCCGGGGCTGCGGCGCCGGGCGGAGAACGGCGAGATCGCCTTCGGCACCATCGACTCCTGGCTGATCTGGAACCTCACCGGCGGCACCGAGGGCGGCGTGCACGTCACGGACGTCACCAACGCCAGCCGGACCATGCTGATGAACCTGGAGACGCTGCAGTGGGACCCGGCGATCCTGGCCGCGATGAACGTCCCTGAGGCGGTCCTGCCGGAGATCCGTTCCTCCTCCGAGGTGTACGGCACGGCGGTCGGCCCGCTCGCCGGGGTACCGGTCGCCTCCGCGCTCGGCGACCAGCAGGCGGCGGTCTTCGGCCAGGCCTGCTACGAGACGGGCGACGCCAAGAACACCTACGGCACGGGCAGCTTCCTGCTGCTCAACACCGGTGAACGCCCGGTGCCCTCCAAGAACGGGCTGCTCACCACAATGGGCTACCGGCTGGGCGGGGAGGCGCCGGTCTACTGCCTGGAGGGGTCCATCGCCATCACCGGCGCCCTCGTCCAGTGGTTCCGCGACAGCCTCGGCATCATCAGGTCCGCCGACGAGATCGAGCCCCTGGCCGCGAGCGTCACCGACAACGGCGGCGCCTACATCGTGCCCGCCTTCTCCGGCCTCTACGCGCCCTACTGGCGCTCCGACGCGCGCGGCGTGATCACCGGCCTCACCCGGTACGTCACCAAGGCGCACCTGGCGAGGGCCGTGCTGGAGGCGACGAGCTGGCAGACGCGCGAGGTCGTGGACGCGATGTACCAGGACTCGGGGGTGCAGCTGACCACCCTCAAGGTGGACGGCGGCATGACGGCCAACGACCTGCTGATGCAGCACCAGGCCGACGTCCTGGGCGTCCCGGTGGTCCGGCCGCGGATCTCGGAGACCACGGCGCTGGGCGCGGCCTACGCGGCGGGGCTCGCCACGGGCGTGTGGGACGACCTGGACACGCTCAAGGCGCACTGGCAGCAGGACGCGGAGTGGCGGCCGCGGATGGACGGGAAGACCCGTGAGGAGGGGTACCGCCGCTGGAAGAAGGCAGTCGAGCGCAGCTTCGGCTGGGAGGACGACACGACCGGTGACGCCGCGGCCACGGGCGTCGCGGACGACGACGACCGCGACGACGACGTGCCCGTGCCGGCCGTCTGACCCGGCCCGCGCGGCTCAGTTGGCGGCGGCCGCCCGCCGGACGCCCGCCAGCTGGGCCGCGTGCTCGACGACGGTGATGAGCACCTTCTTCGCCGAGGCGCGGTCCCGCGCGTCGCACATCACCAGCGGCACCTCGGGGTCGAGGTCGAGCGCGTCGCGGACGGTGGCGGCCTCGTGCTGCTCGGCTCCGTCGAAGCAGTTCACGGCGACGGCGAAGGGGATGCCGCGCCGCTCGAAGTAGTCGACCGCGGAGAAGCAGTCCTCCAGACGCCGGGTGTCGGCCAGCACGACCGCGCCGAGAGCCCCCTGCGCCAGCTCGTCCCACAGGAACCAGAAGCGGTCCTGGCCGGGGGTGCCGAACAGGTAGAGGACCAGGTCCTCGCGGAGGGTGATCCGGCCGAAGTCCATCGCCACGGTGGTGGTGCGCTTGGTCTCGACGCCGGCGAGGTCGTCCACCGGACGGCCCGCCTCGCTCAGCGTCTCCTCGGTGCGCAGCGGCCGGATCTCGCTGACCGCGCCGACGAGCGTGGTCTTGCCGACGCCGAAGCCGCCCGCCACCAGGATCTTGAGGGTGACCGGCTCGACGACGGAAGGACGGCGGTCAGAGCGCCCGAAGACCATCGATCACTCCTGGAATTGTCGGACGGTCGGCTCACGGCACGGGAACCCTACTACGATCCGACCATCCAACTCGCCACGGCCCCCGGGCCGTTGCGGAGCCAGTTCCGCGGGTCGTGCCGCTCCGGCCCCGGCGGGGACCGTCACAATGCGCGCAGGCCGTCGATGACCTCGCGCAGCAGCCCCTCGTCGGGCAGCTCGGCCGGCGGCACCGGACGGGTCACATGGACGAGCCCCGCTTCCAGTACGTCGCCGACGAGCACCCGGACGACACCGACCGGCAGATCGAGGTCGGCCGCGAGTTCCGCGACCGACATCGGCTGCTCCCGGCACCGTTCCACGATGTCGACGTGCTCGGGCGACAGCGTGCGGTCGGTGTCCTCCTCCGCGTCGCCGGAACGGGACTCGCTGATCACCAGGGCGATCAGGTCGAGCCGGCCCTCGGCGGCATGGCTGGTACGCCCACGCGTCATGGCGTAGGGACGCACCACGGGTCCGGCGTCGTCGTCGTACCAGCGGTCCGCTTCGGAACTCATGGCGCGCCCGTCACACCACCCGCGCGTCGTCGTCGCGCGGCGCGGTGGCCAGGTGCACGCCGACCCGCTTCACCAGCAGCGCCATCTCGTAGGCGACCTGGCCGACGTCGGAGTCGGCGTCGGCCAGGACCGCCAGGCAGCTCCCGTCCCCGGCCGCGGTGACGAAGAGGAAGGCCTCGTCGAGCTCCACGAGGGTCTGCCGGACCTGGCCGGCCTCGAAGTGCCGGCCGACGCCCTTGGCGAGGCTGTGGAAGCCGGAGGCTACGGCCGCGAGGTGCTCGGCGTCCTCGCGCGACAGCCCCTCGGACGCGCCCGTGGCCAGGCCGTCGCCGGACAGCACGAGGGCCTTGCGGATGCTGGCGACGCGGCCGACCAGCTCGTCGAGGAGCCAGCTCAGCTCGCGGGTCGGGCTCGATGGTGCGGTCATGGACCGTTCCCCTCCGTGGTGGTTCTGGTTGCGCTGTCTTCCCCCGGCTCGGCCGGGGGGACCCCCGTGCGGGCGGGACCGGGGGCGTCTGGTTCGTCGAGGTGGTCCGCCCGGCCGCGTTCCCAGCCGCGCTGGAGGGACGCCATGCGGTCGCGCACCTCCTCGGGGGTCCGCTCGCGGCCCCCGCCGTCACCGGGGGAGCCCGCGGCGGGCGTACGCGTCTCCGTGGTCCCGTCGGTGCGCAGTTGGGGGGCGAGGCTGGCCTGCCGCACCCGGCGCGGGAGTCCGCCGGAGGCGGACGCTTCGGAAGCCTCGCGCGCCTCGGACGCGGCGGGCGCCTCGGCGGCGGGGGTGCGGCGCTCCCCGGTGCCCGCGGCGACCGGCCGGCCGTTCTCGGCGACCAGCACCGGGGTGCGGCGGCGACGGGGCAGGGCGCCCGGCACGGCCGGTTCCGGCGCGGCCGGGGTCGCCGGCCGGAGCGTGGACGGCCGCGCGGCCTCGGGATCCGGGTCGTGCCTGCGGTGCTCGCGCAGCTCCTCGTCCGGCTCCGGGTTCAGGCCCCAGGTGCGGAAGCCGTGCTCGGTCGCCGCGGCCAGGCGGGCGGCGTCGAGGTCGTCGCGTCCGTCGAGGTCGCCGGGTTCGCCGTCCCCGGCACCGACGCCGGTACCGGCGTCGGCGCTCTCGGTCAGCAGCGCCGTGGGGACGAGCACGACCGCCGTCGTGCCGCCGTACGGCGACTGGCGCAGCGAGACGCGCACGCCCTGGCGCCTGGCCAGCCGGCTGACCACGAAGAGGCCGAGCCGGTCGGTGTCGGAGAGCTCGAACTCGGGGGTCTCGGCGAGCCGGAGATTGGCCTCCAGCATGGCGTCGGGGGTGAGCCCGAGGCCGCGGTCGTCGATCTCGAGGATGAAGCCGTTGGCGACGGCCTCGCCGTGCACCTGGACGTGGGTGTGCGGGGGCGAGAACACCGTGGCGTTCTCGATGAGTTCGGCGATCAGGTGGGTGAGGTCGGCGACGGCCTGGCCGGTGACGGCGAGCCGGGGCAGCCGGCGCACCTCGACCCGCTCGTAGTCCTCGACCTCGGCGACGGCCGCGCGCACCACGTCCATCAGCTGGACCGGCTTGCGCCACTGCCGCGACGGCACCGCGCCGGAGAGGATGACCAGGCCCTCGGCGTGCCGGCGCATGCGGGTGGTCATGTGGTCCAGGCGGAAGAGGTCCGCCAGTTCCTGGGTGTCCTCGGTGCGCCGCTCCATGGCGTCCAGCAGCGTCAGTTGCCGGTGCAGCAGGACCTGGCTGCGGCGGGCCAGGTTGACGAAGACCTCGGAGACGCCGCGGCGCATCTCGGACTGGCGCACGGCGGCCTCGACGGCGGCCCGCTGAAGGGTGTTGACGGCCTTGCCGACCTGGCCGACCTCGTCGTCGGAGTAGTCCAGGCGCGGGGCCTCGGTCTCGACGTCCACCTCCTCGCCGGCGGCCAGGCGGCGCATGACGCGCGGCAGTCGTACACCGGAGACCTCCTGGGCCTCCTTGCGGAGCCGGGACAGGTCGCGGATGAGGCCCCGGCCGATGCGGATGGAGACGATGACGGAGGCGATCACCGCGACGAGGCCGAGCCCGCCGGCGATGGCGGCACTGGCCAGCAACCGCATGGCGATGGGTTCCGCGCTCTTCTTGTAGAGGTCGCCGGCCTCGGTGCCGGTGCGGTCCAGGTCGCCCAGCGCGGTGGTCGCCGTGCCCTGCCACGAGGCACGGTCCGCGGCCCGGGGCGCGCCCCCGGCGCCGGCGGCGATCACGGCGTCCTCGGCGGCGCGCAGGGCGCGTCCGGCCCGGCCGTCCCAGTAGGCCCGGTAGACGGCGCTCTCGGCCTCCGTCAGCAGGCCGAGGTTGTCGGCGAAGTAGGCGCGCTGCTGGGCCACGGCGAAGGTGAACGAGCGCATCTCCAGCGGGCTCATGCGGCCGGCCGTGATGGCGGCGGCCATGAGCGCGTCCTCCTGGCTCACCGCCTCGCGGGCCCGGGCGAGCTGGATCAGGGCCCGGCCCTGCTTGTCGATCGCCGCGTTGTTCAGCGGGTTGAGGGTGTCGAGGAAGTCGTAGCAGGGGCGGAACAGTGCGCTGTAGGCGGCGAAGGCCTCGTTGCGGCTCACGGTGCGCCTGACGACCTTGTCGCGCAGCGCGTCGACGGAACCGAACCCGCCGACGACCAGATCGAGACGGCGGCGCGCGTCCTCGGTGAGCGGGGCCCGGTTGCCGGGGGACGCCGCGTTGGAGCGCAGTCGGGCGAGCAGGTCGTCGGTCCGGCGTTCCCTGCTCAGCAGCGCGGCGCGGGCGTCGGACCGGCGAGGATCGGCCAAGTACACCAAAGACGCCCGGCGTTCCTGCTGGAGCGCCTGGACGGTGTCCTCGACGGGGTAGCGGAGTTCGTTGACCGTGCGCTCCACGCCGAACAGGCCCCACACCTGACGGCCCGTCAAGGTAGCGGCAAAAGCCCAGATGGCCGTGAGGGACACCAGCGGAATGAGCAGCAGTGCCACGATCTTCCGCCGGATCGTCGTACCGCGAAAGCGCATGGCCTCCCCAACGTCGGACCCGGTCACGGGACGTCCTGTTCCGGCAATAAACGGCGCGAGCCTACTACTGCAACCTGCCCCGTCCGAAAGCCCACCTTCCTCCCTTGTCCCGGGAAGACCCGATTCGTACGCATGAACGGTGGCCATCACTGGCCGAAATGCAGCGCACAGGGAACCACGGGCACCCGTTGTTCGTGATCCGGGCGGGAGGGGCACTCCGGAATGCGCGGGGGCATTCATCGGCGGAAACCGGGCAGCCACTCTGGAGTCGGACATCGGGGGTCCGGCACCGCACCACCCGGATCCCGCGAGGGAGCAGATGTCATGGACGACCTTGTCGAGGACGCATTGGATCGCGACATTCCGGCGCGGCGGAAGCGGCGCTCGCTGTGGGCCGAGGAGCCGGTCGGACGCCCGCGCATGCCCGACCCGGTCCGCAACTCGGCGGTGCGGGCCGTGCTCATCGTGTCCTTCAGCCTCATCGCGGCGGTGATCGCGACGCTGGGAGCGGCCGGGAACTCCTGGATCGCCGCGCCCGCGACGCTCGCCGCCATCGTCAGCACCGTGGTGGCGACGTGGGCCGTGCTGGACGTGTGGGTCACCCGCCAGGTGTGGAACCAGCGCAACGGCGTGATCTCCAGCCCCAGCAGCGCCGCCCGCGCGCTGCGCCGCGAACGGCGGCGGGAGCGGCGCCGGGCGCGTCGCGGGGCACGCGGTGCGGGCGGCCCCCGGAGCCTCTCCGGGCACGGCGCGCGAGCGGCCTCCTAGGCCCTGTAGGCCCTGCCGCCACGCCGGCTCCCCAGCCGCCCCCTGGCAGGTGCCCCCCGAACGACTCCCCCGGGCCGCGGGCCGGGGGGAGTGCCGGAGCCCGGTGGAGCGCGGCGGGCCCGGTCAGCCGCCCTGGGCGGCGGGCTGCTCCGCCGGGCGGCGGAACATCCGGGTCGCGGTGATCTCGCCGTGCACCGGCTCGGACTCCGGGTCCTGCTGCGGCAGTCCGGGCCGCAAGTGCTCCTCGACGCTGATGTACTTCAGCCCCGCCCGCAGGTCGGCGTCATTGCGCAGTCGCACCACCAGCGGGAACTCGGCGAGGGCGGTCGTGTCGAACAGGCCCGTGGTGTAGATCAGCTGCACGCCCAGCGCGTCGGAGACGGCGCGCTGCAACTCCAGCAGGTACGTGGCGTTGGCGCGGCCGATGGGATTGTCCAGGAAGAGCGTGCCGGCGTGCCGGTGCCGGTCGCGGCCGCGGTCATTGCTCCGCAGCGCCGCCATGGTGCAGTAGAGCGCGATGGCGGCGGTGAGCAGCTGGCCGCCGGAGAAGACGTCGCCCATCTGCCCGACGGGCACGCGCTCGGCGCGCAGCACCGCGTCCGGCTTGAGGATCTCCACCGCCACGCCCTTGGGCTCCAGCGCCGCGGCCACCGCGCGCAGCAGCAGGGACATCCCGTCCCTCCGCAGATCGGAGTTCTTGCGGACGGCGGCGCGGGTGGCCTCGTCGATCACCGCGCCGAGCCGCTCGCCGAGTACGGCGTGGTCGGGGTCCTCGAAGCGGATGCGCAGGAACTCCTGCCCCGACCACTCCCCCAGCCCCTCGGGCAGCCGGGAGAGCCGCTGCGCCGAGCGCAGGGTCGCCAGCGAGGACTCCACCAGCCCGCGCAGCCGGTCCACGATGCTGTCGCGGTTGCGCTCCAACTGCTCCAGCTCGTCGGTGAGGACGCGCAGCCGCGGCTCGAACGCCAGGTGCCACGCCGCGGCGTGCTCCGGCAGCGCCGAGGCCGGCAGTTCCCTGATCTGCTGCCGGGCGGGGGTCCTGACCTGTTCGTAGCGGGCGGCGTTGGCGTGCCGGACGAGGACGTCGCCCGCCTCGCGCAGCTGCGACTCGGCGCCCGACAGGTCGGCGGCGCAGCCGCGCAGGCTGCGGCGGGCCTCGGCGGCGGCCGTCCTGGCCTCGTCCAGGGAGCCGGGGTGCGGTTCGGGCTCGTCCTCCTCCTCGTCGGCCTGGCGGTCGCCGTCCCGGAGCAGGTCGCGCAGGAGCGCGGCGAGTTCGTCGAAGCCCCCCGCCGCGTCCTCGGCGCCGCGGTGCGCGCGGACGAGGTCGCCGTGGGCGGCGCGGGCCACGTCGAGTGCGTCCGTGCGGGCGGCGAGCTCGACGTTCGCGCCGCGCAGCAGTTCCTGGGCGTGCTCGGCGTCGCGGGGCAC
The DNA here is from genome assembly GCF_033793585.1 of Streptomyces sp. MI02-7b. Taxonomy (NCBI): domain Bacteria; kingdom Bacillati; phylum Actinomycetota; class Actinomycetes; order Kitasatosporales; family Streptomycetaceae; genus Streptomyces; species Streptomyces sp. MI02-7b. Next base: position 23,696 of record NZ_JARAWX010000051.1, read on the forward strand.
CAGTTCCTCGGGCAGCCCGGTGTGCGCCTGGCCGTCCGCGGGGGCGTGCCGCTCGGCCTCGCCGCGCAGCCGGCCCAGGTGTTCGATGGCGGTGGCGGCACGCGAGTCCAGGGTGGCCACGAGCTGTTCGGCACGCGCGGCGGCGGCCTGCCGGGACGGGCCGTCGGCGCCGTCCGGTCCCTCCAGCAACTGGGCCGCACGTGTACGGACCTTGTTGGTCAGGCGTTCCAGCTCGGTGAGGGCCGACTGCTCGCTGCTCTCGGCCCGTGCCTGCTCCGCGCGCAGGTCGGCGCCGACGCCGACCTTCTCGTACAGCTGTGAGGCCGCCCGGTACGCCTCGCGCAGCGCGGGCAGCGCGCCAGCGGGGCCCTCGCCGTCCCCCGCGGCGTCGGGGGCCGCCTCGTCGGGGGCGCCGGTGATCTCGGCCCGCTCGGCGCGCAGGACGCGGGCGGTCCGGCGGGCGTCGTCCGCGGCGCGCTGGGCGGCGCGGCGGTCCTCGTCCGCGGCACGGGCCAGCTGGAGGCAGGCCTCGGCGCGGGTCTCCGCCTCGGCCGCGTCCTCGGCCAGTTCGCGGGTCCTGCGCTGCCAGGTGGCGCGTTCGCGCAGCCGGAACGCGAGGCCGGCCAGGGCGTCGGCGGTCCGGCGGGACTGCTGCGCAGCCTCCTGCCGCTCGTCGCGCAGCCGGGTCGCCTCGGCGGCGGCCTCGTCGGCCTCCACGCGCCGGCCGCGGGCCTCGGTGAGCTCGTCGCGGGCGGTGCGGGCGGTGTCCCGGGCGGTCTCGACCACTTCGGCGAGCTCGCCGAGCCGGCCCGGCGGGCAGCCGTCGCGCCACGACGAGAGCCGGGCGGCGAGTGTGCGGTCCTCGGCCAGCCGGGCGGCGAGGCCCCGGATGTCCTCCTCGCGGGCGCCGGCACGGGCGCGCAGCGCCTGGCGCTCGCCGTCGGCGGCCAGCTCGTCGTGCATGGCCGGGTTCGGCGGCACGAGGAAGACCTCCGGCTCCGGACCTGCCGGGGCCGGGGGCGCCAGCAGCGCCGAGGAGGTGCCGACCGCCACCGTGGACCGCGGCAGCAGCGCCGCCTGCGCGAGCACCTCGCGGGCCCGTGCGTGGGTGCCGGGGTCCGTGACGACGACGCCGTCCACCAGCTCCGGCCGGGCGGCCAGCACCGCGGCGTGGTCCGCGGGGTCGACGGCCTGCGCGAGGTACCGCCAGCCCGGGAGCGCGGGGATGCCGTGCTCGCCCAGGTACTCCACGGTGGCCAGCACGTCCGGGCCGGGCGGCAGGAGACCGCCGTCGCCGAGGGCGGCCAGGATGCGCGCGTCGTCGGCGGCGGCGGTGCGCAGGTCGAACAGCTGGCGTTCGGCGGACGCGACGGCGCCCTCCAGCATCTCCCGCAACGGCTCGGCGAAGCCGTCGAGTTCGGCGGCGCTCAGCGGGCCGTCGGCGGGGTCGCGGGGAGCGGTGTCCTGCGGGGCGGCACGGCGTGCGCCCGTGGCCTGCGGGGGAATGGCCACGCCCGGTTCAGCGGCGGCACGGCCGGCGTCCGGGGCCGCGGCCGGCGGCAGGCTGAGCAGTTCCGCGAGCCGCGGCTCCGCGGCCAGGGCGTCGGCGACCCGGGTCTCGGCGGCGTGCGCCGTCTCGGCCGCCGCGAGGGCGTCCGCGGCC